>CANPXD010000033.1 GCA_947585615.1 uncultured Clostridia bacterium | reverse complement strand
TTCATTTTTAACCCCAAAATACAACAAAATCCCTGCCTTCGCCTAAACAAAACAGGGGTTCTTTGACAGGCTGAAAACCGAACAGTTGCAAGCAACTGTTCGGTTTTATATCTCGTCCCTTATTGTTTCGCTCCGTTCCGCCATTTGACATTGAGCCGAGTCATATATAATTTCCAAAATAAGGAATGAGCTTTTAAAATTCACACGGACTCATCTAAACTTTTACTTTTCGGCAATTCAAGCTTTTGCGGCGTCTGCCTCTTTTGTTCCGACGATTGCCTCAACCTTTTCCCTGTTCATATAAAGCGTACAGCCGCCGATATGATCATCCGCAAGCAGCCCCTTTGCCTGAATTGCTGTAAAGAGCGGAGATTTAAGCGCTTCTCTGAGCGACGCGTCACGAACATTACAATCCGAATACGGTGAAAACGGGCATGGCTCTGCGCCGCCGTGAGAATTAATATGAAAAAAGCCGCGTCCTGCCGCGATGCAGCCGCCTGAACTTTTTTCATCACCGGGAAAAGCAACGAAAACCATATTTCTTTTTCTTCTGCGAAGTCTTTTAATCTGCTTGTGCATAAATTCCTGCTCCTTTTCGGTCGGAGCAAGACGCGTGCTTTCTTCGGTTACAGGTACAAATTCAACAAATATGACCGCCTTGCATCCGAGATTATACAGATTGTCAAGGAACGCATCTGAATAAACCTCATAAATATTTTCGGTAGTAACTGTAACGGAAGCACCGAATATCATTCCTCTTTCTTTAATACTCCGCATAGCGGAGGTTACCCGATTATAAACACCTTTGCCGCGCCTTTCGTCGGTGGTTTTTTCATTTCCTTCAATGCTGATAATCGGAATAAGATTTCTGTTTTTATCAAGTACGTCAAAATATTTTCCCATAAGAAATGTGCCGTTAGTAAAAATCGGGAAAAGTATGTTTTTGTGTCGTGACGCCTGTTCAATTACATCATAGCGCATAAGCGGTTCACCGCCTGCAAGAAGAATAAAGCTTATCCCAAGCTCATCCGCCTCAGTAAAAATAGTATCCCATTCCTCAGAACTGAGTTGATTAACAGGAGCGCTGTCACAACAGGCGTTATTGCTTCTTGAATAACAGCCGGCACAGTGGAGATTGCAAGCGCTTGTTATACTTGCAATTAAAAAGGGCGGTATATGCTCGCCTTTTTTTTCAGCAGAATAGCGCTTTTTAGATGCGATGCGTGTGGATTTTGCAAATGATTTAATAAATTTGCTTTCCTCGGAATTTTTCGCGGTAACCCGCAGGGAATCCGATACGATTCTCACAACTCCGTGCGTCATATATCTTTGAATGTTGAATGCCATAAGTTCGCTCCGTTTGATTTTAAAAAATTATATAGTGCTCAATTTATTTTATTATAGTATTTTTACTATTATTTTGCAACGGCTCATTTGACGTACGCCGGAGAAAATTGGATTGAATGTCCGCTCAGTTCAAATCCAAAACGGCGTTGTAATCATCTATATCATAGTTGCCTGCGGAATTTTTGAGTACATCAAACAAATCCGCTTTTTCGCCATCAATCGTTTTGACGTTGATTTTTTTGAAAATCGGGTTAAGACGTTTTAAAAACCTGAGAAAAACGTCGCCTTTCGGAGTGCCCTCTTTAAAGGTCTGGTTGCCCTCGAAAACGCCGCGCACAAGCTCTGTTATGTAATCCTTCAAATACATATGCTTAACGGATTTATCGCATTTTATCCAGAGCAGTCTGCAAACGCCTCCTATTGTTATTTTATTTATGATTCTGCCAATCATTTTAACTGCCCGGCACAGCGTTTTTTTAACGCCTGCGCCGAATCTTGACAGTATTCTCTGCGGTTCATACTGCATATCATCAAGCATATTCCGTATCATTGAATCAAATAAGTCGGAGAGATACCGCTTACAGTCCTTACCATCTGTATCCCATTCAAAATCGGGCGTTTCCAAGCTTTTTATAATCGCCCTGTTGTCCTCTGTTATCGTAACGTGGCGGATAACGGCAGGATCGGCGATAATTGAGCCTGTGCAAACATCGTAGAATTTGCTGCCCCTTTCGGTCACTTTTACATTGATGCTCTGATTGTGCATATGACCTGTAAACGCAAGATGCACGCCCTCATCCGCAAGCATGGTTGTAACCGCGCCGCTTTCCTTTTGAACAGCCGACGGAACGACCGAGAAAATCGGCTGACCGGGAAGCAGAGGATAATGGTTCATCACAAACATAATCTGCCCGTCGTCACGGGCTTTTTTTGTCTGCTCCTTAATCCAAATGATATGTTCCTCATCAAAATGTTTTTTTCCGTCGTCTGCACCATCGTTGTTAAGCGCCAGCAGTCTCACACCGTCGCATAGCTGGGCAACATATGATAAATGCTTTCTGTCTGTGGCAATGGCGTCCTTAAAGCCGAATTCATAATACAGATCATATAATTCCTCACGCCTTGTGCTTTCGGGGGAAAGACGTCCGCTTTCGTCAAAGGCAAAGCAGCCGTCGCCCTCTCTTTTAAAGTCGTGATCGGCAGTGACTACATAGATTTTCTTGCCTGCATCCCTGAGTTCATTGAGAAGTTTTATGAATTCAAGATGACTTTCCTTTTCTCCGTTGAATGATAAATCGCCGGCAATAAGAACAATATCCGCCTCATCCGCTTTTTTCAGCCAGTCAAAAACAGAGCGGTTTATCGCCTCGGTTTCGGCAAAGCATTTCTGTTCAAAACGCATAAATTCATCATATTTTTTTCCTCTTGCGCCCAGAGAATTCTTGAAAAAATGCGTGTCTGTTATTAGATAAAATTTTAAATCTTCCATATTTCCGCCACATTCCTTATTGTCTGTTTAAACGGTTCGCATTTGCGAAGAGCAACATACATTGCAACGCGCATGATTTTCATTTTGCGCTTAATTGCACCGCTTCATTTTGTTGTATAGTTCCATAAGCTCTTTTTCGGAGGCATAACCGTCCAGGCATCCGATCTGCGAAACACATTTTCCTCCCGTGATGTTTCCCAGTAAAATGCAGTCCTCAAACGGCTTATCATAAAAAAGACCGTATAGAAAGCCTGCGAGAAACGCGTCGCCCGCACCTGTTGAATCCACACAACGTACATTCGCAAGGGGAGGAACAATAAACAGTTCTCCGTTTTTCTTGCCGAGGCAGCCGTTTTTATCAAGCTTTATCACAACATTGTCAAAATAGTACGAAAGAACGTCAGCCGCCTTTTCGGGAGTGTCCGTCCGCGTGATCTTAAGCGCTTCTTTTTGATTGGGCGTATAATAATCTGCCGTTTCCAGATATTCGGCGTAGGTTTCAAGGCTCATGGCTTCGTCCCAGCCGCAGTCAAAAACAAGCACAGTGCCCTCTTCCTTTAATTTTTTGTATACCGGCAGAAAGCCGCCCGTCTGCATCAGTACTGTTTTTGCGCCGCGGCACATTTCA
Organism: uncultured Clostridia bacterium; assembly: GCA_947585615.1. Lineage (GTDB taxonomy): Bacteria > Bacillota > Clostridia > Oscillospirales > Acutalibacteraceae > Eubacterium_R. Next base: position 19,060 of record CANPXD010000033.1, on the reverse strand, counting down.
TAGGCTGTTTCAAGCGCATAATCCGACGCTTCCACATTGCCGTGGCCGTAGGAGACAAACGTTCTGTCGTCCGCCGTGATCATAACGCTTGTGATATTCAGCGGCATATCCCGACCTTTGTATAAATTCAGCGCGCTTACGCCTGCCTTTTCAAATTCTTCTGCGGCAAATGCAGAAAACAGATCGCCGCCCAGTTCCGTTGCTATTTTTACGGGAATTGAAAGCCTTGAAAGATTGATTAGGGTGGCGGGAACACCTCCGCCGAGCCGGAGCGAGAAACCTTTGCTGTATATTTCCTTGCCGACATCGGGAAGCTTTTCAAGACCGTAATACAGCAGGTCGATATTTGTGCTGCCTATGCCTGCGGCAAACGTTCTATTTCCAGCCATTACTGTACTCCTTGTTCTGTTTTATATATTCATCGGTCAATTCGCAGGCAAGAGAATAGGAATTGACAAGCGGGTGAAGCGTAAGCGCTTGAACCGCGACCGCTCTGTTCTTTTCCCGGAGAGCCTTTGACGCGAGACGTTCATACATTTTAACACGTCTTATCATTTCAAGATTCTGTTCATCAACCTTGCCGATTTTATGAGGCGTGCAACCGTTTTTATCAACATCGCAGGTAATTTCCACAACATCGTCCGCTCTCAGACCGTCGATGGAATCCTCATTCGGTACGCACATAATCATCGTGCCCCTTGCTCCGCTCTGCGCTGTTTCAATAAATTTAAGCGCCACGCCCGCGTAGCCGCCGTCATCCTCCTCATAAATATCAAAATGCCACGGGGCGGTCCGTTTTTCTCCCGTTTCACTTGCCATATAGCTGCCCTCGCGCATACCGTACCATTTTCCGAAAACTTTCAGACAGCCTTCAAAATCGTCGTCCATATTCATTTTTGAAAGCTCGGCTGTCATCTTTTGATTTATATCCCTTATCTGTTCTCCCCTTGTCTGCTCTGCTTTCAGTATGTTTTCAACGGCTTTTTCCCTGTAATAGAAGTAATACAGATATTCATTGAGTACTGCCTTTCTGTCTCTGAGAAGCGCCTTTTCAAAATATCTCATATCCGTTTTTTTATAAGCTTCGTCGTTTTCAATCAGCTCGTTCATGATCTCTGTGCCGTTAAGCGTAATGCTTTTAAAATAGGACAAATGGTTGAGTCCGTACACCTCTCCCGTAATGTTATCGGGATTTTCGTTGTATAACTGCGCAAAGGAACGGAGCATACCCGACGGAGCGTCGCAAATGCCGTATGTAAAATCATATCCCATATCGCGAAGCGTCTGCGACACAACGCCGGCAGGATTTGTGAAATTGAAAACCATAACGTTTTTCTTAGCATATTTTTTAATCAGCTCACAGTATTCCGCAAGGGCAGGAACACTGCGCATTGCAAAGGAAAAGCCTGCCGCGCCCGTTGTCTCCTGACCGAGAACGCCCCTGTCAAGAGCAATGCGCTCGTCCTTTGCGCGCATATCATCACCGCCGACACGGATGGTGATTATAACGTAATCGGCATTTCTGACTGCCGTTACGGCGTCGGTTGTGAGGGTGAAATCAAGCTCCGGGCAAAGAAGCTTGGCAACGTGAGCCGCCATTTTGCCATAAATGCCGAGCTTCTGTTCATTGTTGTCCATAAAGCAAAGTTCGTCTATAGGAAGCCTTTTCGCCTTCTGTGCAATACTTTTTGCCAGAAACATCGAGCGAACGCCGCCTCCGCCTATAACCGTTATTTTCACGCTTATCCTCCTGCCTTTCGGTAAAAAGCTGTTTTCACACGGCAATCCTTTCCGACCGGTTTTACAGCTTAGCGCATTTTATATTTACGTTATTCGGCCTGCTCTGCATTATCGCCGCTTACGCTGTTCTGCCCGGCAAGCTTTTCACGCTGCGCAAGCACGGCATTGTGTCTATCCTCCTTGGTTTTGCCGGTCAGCTTGTAGAAGAAGAACGGCACGCCCGCAAGGAACATCATAATACCGTGAAAGATCGTGTAGAAGAACAAAAGCATAATTTTTGTGTGCAGGCTCTGCTCCTGGGCAACGCCGTCCACAGCCTGCACATATTCAATGATCGGAACGTCTGTACCGTAAAGAATTGCAGGTGCAAGTGCGGAAGCGGTTGTGCCCGAAATCATTGTGCCGATACCGATAACAAACGGAAGCGACGCATCAAGACGTTTTCCTGTTTTAAGCTCAATCGTCTCAAGCACATCCGCCTGAAACATTGTGGGAAGAAGATTGGACGCGCCGAACTGCAGACCGATCAGGAACAGGGTTACAACAAATATTATTTGGAGAACACCGTTTGGGTTCTTGAAATACGCATAGCCTATAGCAAAAGCAACGCAGTTCGCAAGGATGGAATAAATCCCGCTTGCGATATAAAGCTGTTTTGAGTTGAACTTTTTAAGCAGGAAGTTTATGATGAGCATACCTACCGCGGTTCCGATACCTGTCGGCAGACCGAAAAGGAGGAATTTTCCGGGACCGAGGAGAGCCTCGGCGAGGAAAATGCCCATATACGTTGCAATGCCTCTGAAATTCTTTAAAAATTCAGATATAATGATTGTCCAGGCATATTTGTTTTTAATCACATCCGCATAGCCGGCAACAGGATTTTTCTTTTCATTATCGTATGTTATTCTTTCTCTGACTGTTTTCATTCCGAGAAGCATTGTTATTATTCCGAAAACGCCGCAAAGAGAAGCGACACCGATATAGCGCAGTGCCTTATCCTTAACAATAAACGCAAGCACAAGCTCAACAACAAGCGGCGCGGAGTTGCCCACGGCGGACGCGATTGACCTGAAGGATATTACCGTGTCGCGCTCCTTCATATTGGGAGTCATAACGATTGCCACCTTGTTTACGCAGTCGCCGAAGTTTGTGCAGACTGCCCATGCGACCGCAACGGTAACAAGATAAATCATAAGCGTTGAGCCTGTAATCCCCTTGGGTGCCCAGAAGGAAAGCAAAAGAAATACGCCTGTGGGAATTGCGACAAGAAGAGCAAGCGGTCTGAATTTTCCGCCTTTCCCCGTTTTTCTTGTGTCAATATACATTGCAATAAAGAAATTGAGCACAAACGGTATAACGGAAGTCAGGGTGTTAAACAGACTCACGCTGCTGTCTGGCAGGGATAACACGTTAATTAAATAATCGCTCCTGTAAGAGCCGACCGTACCCGTCATCATCGTGTAAAAGAACACCGCGACAAGATACAGTATAAATTCCTTTCCCTTTATAAATTTCTGTTCTTTTTGAGCTAAAACTGATTCTGACATAGCATTTTACTCCTTTTTTAATTTTTTGCAAATCTGATATTTACCAAACCGAAGCCGTGCAGAGAAATCGTGCTGCCGTTCACCTTTTCAATGCGGTTTTCCGTAATGTCAACGGTCTCACAAGCCGCATAGCCTTTGATTGAAACATTTGCCGTTTGCTCTTTCTCCTCTGAATTATAGAAGCGCGCAATAATGCCGTTAGAGTCGTCGGCAGGCTTGATTGTTTCAAGAACGATGCTTTCATTATCCGTTTGATAAAATCCCTCCGAACGTCCGCGGTCCGCCGTTTCACCGTCTGTGATGATCAGGGGATTGTTCAGCAGGTAAGCGTTCCTGTATGTTTCGCTTGAAAGCGGTCCGGTGTGCGTGAATAATGAATATTTTATTCTGTGAATTCCTTGGTCAACATGGATTCCCGGTCCGCCCTCGGGACTTCTTACAAGGTTCATATCCATTATGCCGTTCTTGCACCTGTAGCCGTATTTGCAGTCGTTGATAAGCGAAATGCCAAAACCGTTTTCCGACATATCGGCAAATTTTTGCCCCGACACCTCAAACTGAGCCGTTTCAACAGCGTTGTTTTCCGTTGTCGGTCTCGAAATATGACCGAACTGCAGGTTAAACTTACATTCATTCGTATTGATATTAACCGGAAAAGCGATTCTCAGCATACTCGATTTCTGGTTCACATTGAGCGTTAAATCGACATAGACGCTTTGGTCGCCGTCAAGAATATAAAATTCCTGCCTTGCGGTGCAGCCGCCGACCTTGTATTCCGCCACAGCGCCCGCTTTTGCGCCGTCCGTATACGTTGAAAAGGATGTGCAGACAGCGTCCTGTTTTGTGCAAATGTAATCGGCGCGGCAGTTTTCAATATCCCAGCAGTCGCCTTTATCCGCATATTGAGAAATGACCGCCGCCCTTAAATTTTCCCGAATAAACTGTCTGCCGAGTTCTTTATTTAAAAGAGAGGAGATGCAGCCGCTTTCAAATTCAACGCGTACCCTGTCGTTTTCAATAAAATTGTATCCGCACCGGGCATAAAAAGAGGAAAGTTCCTCCGCCTTGTTAATCGTGGCATAGCCAAGCGCGGGCACATTTATTCCGTACCACCTGCCGTCTGACTTTACAACCGTTTTATATGCGTAGGGATTCAGGTTGAATGCCGCTTTATCCTTAACAAGCGCGTTGAGCAGATAAGCAACACTGTTTGAAAGCCTGTTCAGTATGATTTCGTACCGCGGCAGGCATTCCTCGTAAACACGATTGATTGATGAGCCGGGCAGAATATCATGGAACTGATAAAGCAGCAGCTCCTGCCATATTTTATCAAGCTCGGCTTTTTTTATGGGAAGCTCCATACCGCTTTCCCCTGCCGCCGCCATCAGCATTTCATAATTTTTTATCGCGGTTTCGCACTTACGGTTGTACCATTTGTTTTTTGCTCTTGTCGTATAGGTTCCCTGATGGCGTTCCAGATAAAGCTCGCCCCTGTAGGTCGGGTAGTCCGTTTTGTTATCGAGCCTTTTGAAGAAATCCTCGCTTTTTTCAAAGCGCACTTTCGGCATACCCTTAAGATCTTTGAACCGGATCGCTCTTTCGATATGCTCGTAGCCCGGACCTGCTCCGCCGTCGCCTATGCCGAAAAGACTCATTGAAATATCGGATATTTTTCTCTCGGTGTAATTTTTTTCTCCCTTTATCAGAAAATCACCGCGCATCGGCGAATTGTATGTATCCTCCGGAAGCATATGGGCAAGAACGGAAGTTCCGTCTATTCCCGTCCAGTAAAATGTGTGGTAAGGAAATTTGTTATATACGCTCCAGCTCATTTTCTGGGTAAGAAAATAGTTCACTCCGGCAAGCTTCATAACCTGAGGCAGACAGCCAGAATAGCCGAAGCTGTCGGGCACCCAGAAGATTTTCATATCTTTGCCGAATTCTTCTTTGAAAAACTTTTTGCCGTAGTAAAACTGGCGTATCATACTTTCGGCGCCGATTAAATTTGAATCAGGCTCAACCCACGCCGCGCCCTGAACGTCCCATTTTGAAGCGTCCGCAAGCAACTTGATTTTTTCGTACAGTCGGGGATACTGCTCTTTTATCCAGAGATAAAGCTGCGCCTGCGACGCGCCGAAAATGTAATCGTCATAAAGCTCCATATTGCGTATCTGGGTGGCAAACGTTCTTGCGCCCTTTCTTTTGCTTTCTCTTATGGGCCAGAGCCATGCCAAATCAAGATGCGCGTGTCCGATTGCCGAATATGTAAACGCGTTTTCCTCGTTATTTTTCTGTGAAAGAAACGGCAATAATTTATTTCTCAGTATGGCGGCATCGTTGTTGTCTCTAACAACGCAATCCATTATTTCCCTGACCGCCGCGAACACTTCCTCGCCGAACGCTCTGTCGGGACTGAAATCGTAAACACTCAGCAGAACCTGAACATCAAAGGCAAGGGCGCGTATCTCCCTGTTCACAACGGCAAGCTGAAGCGTTTCAACTTTCGACTCGTTTTCCATACAACCGAACAAATCGTTCGCGCCGCAGTCTATCCAGAAATCAATATCGCTGCCGCTGATGAAACAGTCGTAAAGCGGAACGATTCTTTTTACCGGAGTTCCAAGCTCGCCGCCGCCGAAATCAGCCGAATAGCAGGTAATGCTCTGAACAGCGTTTCCGTTCAAATCATACAGCAGTCCCTCTCCGCCCACATTCAGAACAAGAACAGCATCTTCCTTTTTGATGTTTTCAGGCAGTTTGCCCGTTATGTGAAACCACGCGCAGTCAAAAACATTCTCGGCCCATTTATCACCTTCGTGCAGGATAACAGCTCTGCCCGAAAGCTTATCCTCAAACGCAAGCGGCTCGGCGCTCACATAAGCCTTGCCGTTTAAATTCCCGACTTTTGTATAAGATTTGTCAAACAGTATATCGGAAAAACGTTCTGCCTTTTCTCTTTCGGCGTTGTCAAAGGTTCTGTTGTCATTTAATGTCATAAAGCCTCCTGAAATGATATATCATTTAATATCGCGTTTTACTTTATTAAGAATACCATTTTTCGCCTGTTTTTGTCAATAAACAGGATTTACAAAAATATTGCCTGTCTGTTGTTTACAATTAAAGTTAAATGATATATCATATAAACCGATAATGAAATAACATATGTCCTGTTATAGAAGGAAATAAACCGAAGAAAATCCGCATTCGGAAAGGATATTGAAAACGGTATGTTTTATCTTTTGATTATGACAGATGCGCGCACCGTTGCTTATACATTACCCCCGTCTGAATATATCCAGAATATGATTTGTGAGTCCGATCATATCCTTTCGTTCGCAGATGCAAAGATGATACTTCATATACACAGCAAAGGCGGCGTCATCCATTTTGTCAATGGTATCGCCCATAAAACTTGTGAGCATATCGGTTCCGACGTAATGAAGCCGTTCAACCGTGAAATGCTTCATAAGCGCGTCAACGTCTTCTTTTCGGTAAAGAGAAAAAATTTCTTTCGGCGTTGAACTCAATTTGAACGTTTCAAAATCAACCAGATGATTTTCCTCGCCGCTTATGAATCCGCCTCTGAGGAATCCAAACTGATATACGGTCATATCATTATTGCAATATGCCGCAAATACAAGACCGTTCTTTTTCGTGACACGAACAGCCTCGCCCATAGCGGAAAGTTTATCCTCATCGGTATAGAGGTGATACATCGGTCCCAACAGAAGCGTGATGTCATACTGCTCAGAAGCGATGTTCCGAAGATTTACCGCATCGCCTTGCTGTATGCGGATTTTTTCTCCGGCTTTCGTATTTTTCTTGAATACATCAATATTGTGTTCCATCAGCTCCACGGCGTCCACATCATATCCTTTCCGGGCAAAATAGTGAGAATACCGGCCGGTACCTGCGCCGATCTCAAGGATACGCATTCCGGGTTTAAGATACTTCTCTGCATAATGGATTGTGGTCAGGAACTCGACCATGCCATGCTTTGAAACCAGACGCGCGTCTTCATTGTGTGTAGCGTAATAGTTTGCGAGCGCTTCCATTCTTTCCATAATTCCGTCCCTCCGTAAAAATATAAAAAATCGGTGCAAATCGAATGTCCTTCGACTTGCACCGTCATGCTCCGATTCTACTATAATCCTGTAACGGATTACACTGTAATTTGGGTACGACAATACAAGCCCGACGAATCCCAATAACGGACAGAAACGCCGTGCGTGTTGATCATCATATCAAGAATGAATCGGTTGCCTGCCATGCCGTACTCCTTTTAAATTCTTTCGGACAGTGTATCATAATCTTACGGGTTTGTCAAACGCCCGTTTGACAGGGAATTATGATTTTTTTGTGTCGGATTACATTCATTTTCGCTTTTCTGTTAAATTGCCGGTTGATAGCGGCTTAATCAAGTATTATAATATTGTTAAAAGATTTATTAAAGTACATTTCCGCGGTAAACAACGGGAAGTCGAACACAATGGACGAAACTTCGCAGATTTTCCCGAATACCGAACGAAAAAAAACGGAGGTTATATGGTTAAAACATTAAACGGCAAGTGGCTTTTTAAGCAGGCGGATAAAAGCGATTGGAAAGACGCAACTGTTCCGGGATGTAATTTTCTTGATCTTATGAATAATAATGTGATTCCGGATCCTTTCATAGGTCTTAATGAGGCAAATGTTACATGGGTTGGCGACAAGGATTGGGCGTATAAAAGAAGCTTTGAAATATCCGATGATGATTTAAAATTCAATGATATTCTTTTAAACTGCAAAATGCTTGATACCTTATGCGATGTGTTTATTAACGGCAATCTTATCTTTAAGGGAGATAACTGTTTTAAGGCGTTCAGCCGTTCCGTTAAAAACGCTGTTAAAGCAGGTGAGAATGAAATACAAATTATATTTTACTCCCCTGTGAATTTTGTTAAGGAAAAATATAAGCAATGCCCTTCACCTATGAACTCTAACGGTCTGAACGGTATTGTTCATATCCGCAAGCCGCAATGCCATTTCGGCTGGGATTGGGGGCCTGTTCTGCCGTGCAGCGGCATCACTAAGGATATTGAACTTGAATTTGTCGACCGCGGCAGGATTGATTATCTTAAAGCGGAGCAAAGCCTGAAGGACAACAAGGCAGTCATAAAGGTGCGTGCCGACATTACCGATTATGATCCCTGTACCTGCGAAATCACGCTTATCTGTCCGAACGGCGAGGAGCTGAGCACAAAGGGAAACACGGCGGAATTTACGGTTGAAAACCCTGAGCTTTGGTGGACAAGAGAGCTTTCAGGCAGGGAAAAGCAGCCCTTATATACCGTCAAAGCAGTGCTTTATCATCATGACAAACCTATAGATGAGGCTGAAAAGAAAATCGGTATCAGAACCATTGAGCTTAACCGTGAGCGGGATGAATACGGTCAGAATTTTCAGTTCAGATTAAACGGCGTGCCGCTCTTTATTAAGGGGGCGAACTATATTCCGCCTGACAGCTTTATTACGCGCTTTGACGATAAAAAGCTGAATTATCTTCTTGACGCCGCGCAGTTCGCAAATATGAATATGATTCGTGTATGGGGCGGCGGATATTATGAAAGTGATGAATTCTATCAAGCCTGTGACGAGCGTGGTATTTTAGTATGGCAGGACTTCCAGTTTGCCTGTCAGGCTTATCCGTTTTTTGATCATGCGTTTTTGGACAATGTTAAAGCAGAAATCGAATATAATGTCAAAAGGCTTTGCCATCACCCGTCTTTAGCTGTGTGGAACGGTAATAACGAAATTGAAGATATGCATATGGCTTGGGCGCATATGACTAAATATGTTACTTGGACAGAAAAATTTTTCTGGCAGATGCTTGAACCGGAAATCAGGAAATACGACAGTCAGACACCCTACACCCCTGGCTCGCCCATAGGTATTTCACACAACAAGGGCGTATATTCCGATAACGTCGGCGACACCCATCTTTGGGGTGTATGGCACGGACTGCAGCCGATGAATTATTACCGCAGACGTATGACGCGCTTTTGCAGTGAATTCGGTTTTGAAAGTCTGCCCGATATAAAAGCAGTTGAGCAGTTTGCAGAGCCGGGCGATTATGCGCTTGACAGCGAGGTGTTTAAAGCGCATCAGAAATGTGCAAGCGGCAATGACAAAATGGTTTACTATATCGCGTCACGCTTTAATCTTCCAAAGAATTTTGAGGATTATATTTATCTTTCACAGGTAACGCAAAACGAATGTATAGCGGACGCAACCGAGCATTGGCGCAGGAATAAGGGCAGGTGCAACGGCTCTATGTACTGGCAGTTCAACGACTGTTGGGGCGTGTGTTCGTGGTCAGGCATTGATTATTACGGAAACTACAAGGCGCTTCAATACGGCGCAAGGCATTTCAACGCTCCGCTCAGTGTTTCCCTTGAAAACACCGAGGAATCTATAAAGATATTTGTGCTCAATGACTTTAATAAAAGGCAGAATGCTGAGGTTGAATACGGGATTTTCGATTTTGAAAACGGCACACTTGAAAAACATAAAACAGCTATTGAAATGAACGCCCTTGAAAACCGTTTAGCCTTTACGCTTTCCGTGAATGAAATCAAGCGGGTTTATCCGTATCGTCGAGCAGGCATATACGCAAAGCTTTTTCAAAACGGCAAGCTGATTCATCAAAAGATCGTTTTGCTTGATAAGGAGAAAAAGCTTTCTATTCCAAAGGCAAAGCTCAAAACTAAAATTATTATTGAAAAAAACCGGCTCAGGATCAATATAAAAACGGATTGCTTCGCAAGGCTTGTCAGAGTGTGCAGCAGTAAATCCGTAATGCCGTTTAGTGACAATTATTTTGATATTCTGCCGAATGAAACAAAGGAGATTACCATTCCGGCAGATGATTCCATGACGCTGAGAGAACTTGCCGAGAGCATCCGAGTCAGCAGTCTTTGCAATATTACATTTGATACGAATATTCTGAAATCAAAATGGAAGCGCGTTAAGCTCTATCTTTCACCAATGAATATCGCCAACGCTCTGCACCACGGAAAAGCGGCGGCAGATGTTACATTGGAATAAAATTTACAGAACGCCTTTTGCCGTGACGATAAAAAATCACCATTTGAAAAAAAGGAGAAGCAAATGAATTTAATTAATAAGGGCATCGGTATGCTGAAGGATGTCAAAACCTATTGGAAAAAACCGCCTGAAGGAAAATATATGACGTTCAGAGAGATTATGGCCTATTCGGTCGGCGGTATGGGCGCTTATTCTATTTTTACAATGGCACAGGCACTGCTTCTCTCTACCACAAATGTTATAATCGGAAATACAATCGGGATTCAGCCGATGCATATGTATATCATGTATCTTATTTCGGTTGTTACAAATATTCCGCTTACGATGGTAAGGGCGAATATGGTTGATAATGTTAAATACAAGTCAGGCAAATACCGTCCGTATCTTCTCCGTATGGGTATACCGACGGTTGCTATATCCCTTTTATTCGTTTTTACTCCATATGTTAAGATTTCTTATATCTGGCGCTGTATACTCATATTTATATACAATTTCGGTCTGCAGTTTTTCTATAACTTTTTTTATGACGCATATGAAAATCTGATTCACGTGCTTTCGCCTGATTCGCAGGAGCGCACAAACGCAACCGCGATAAAGAGTATGATTTATTCTTTGTCGCCAACGGTTACCAATTTTATAACGCCTCTGATTGCCGGCAAGGTTGCAAATGGAAATATGTATGATTTAAGGGTATATCAATGGCTGTATCCGTTTATTGCGGTTGCAGGTGTTGCGTTAATTATACTTGTTTATGCAAGAACAGAGGAAAAAATCGTTGTTGCGAAAACGCACACAATGAAAATCAAGTTTATGGACGCTTTGCGTGAGGTTGCAAAGAATAAATATTTCTGGATTATTTCACTCGCGGGCTGGCTCGGATTTTTGGAAACCTGCACATATGTGATTTTACAGTGGCTGTATAATTATGCTCATTTGTGTACGCCCGAACAGTATTCATTTGTTACCTTAATCAGAGGAACCGCTTATGCCTGGGGTATGGTGTTTGCTCCTTTTGCAATTAAAAAATGGGGTAAGAAAAAGGTACTTATTGTTACCAATATTTTTAATGTTTTCTTTCTGGCAATGGTTTATCCGCTTATGGGTTCTATCTGGACTGTACTGATGTGTATGTATTTCAATTCCGTTGCCGATTCATTTATCCTTGTGCTCAATCCTGCCATTCAGGCGGACATCAGGGATTATCAGCATTATAAAAGCGGCGAAAGAATTGACGGAATGTTCGGCGCGGTTGCGCTGATAGGCTCGTTCGTGACGATGGCAACAAGCTCTGTTTTGCCCGCGGTTTACGAAAAGTACGGCATTTATTCCGGCAACGGCTATGAAAATATGTATGACGTTCTGTATGATCTGCCCACACTGTACCGGCTTGTGGGTGTGCTTGTAATCCTGTCTGCCGTCGGCGCGGCGCTAAATGTTATTCCGTATTTTTTCTATGATTTGACAGAAACAAAGCAAAAAGCAATTATTAAAATTCTTCAAATCCGTGCTATGTTCGAGGATTACGGAAACGGTGTGCTGACAAATGAGGATATGATGAGCACAATGGAGCTGATCCGTAAATCAAAGGACACAATTCGTCAGGGAAAAATTGATGTAAAATCATTAAAGCAACGCAAAGCCGACAAAAAAGAAATAAAAGCCGCGAATGAACATAACGAGCAGTATGAGATTTCAGCCGCTATTCTTGAAGAACTTGAACGCTTTACAACAAAACAGTCTGCCGAACGGCTTAAATGGGCAAGGAGCGTTGTTTCACGCGGCATAGGAGATATTTCCTATATCACGGGTGACGCTGTTGCCGCCGCGAAAGCTCTGCCGAACGGCTCAAAAGAGGAGCGCGCAATCCGCAGGCAGGCCATTTCAGACGCAAAGCTCTGCGTCCGTTCACAGAAGGCGGCAATTAAGTATTACCCGAACGGAATAACCGCTTTTGATGATAAGCAACTATCTGATTTGTATGATTTTGAAACAGCGCTTGCAGAAAAAAAGGCTGCGCTCCTCAAATCAAAAGCAGATAAACTCAGCATAAAGGAAATCTCGAAGGAGCAGAGCGATGTCGCCAAACAAATCAAGGCTTTGAGCGAGGAACACCAGCATTATTTGGAGGCCGCAAAGGCTTATAACGAGGCAATGAAATTTATACAGCAGTCGGAAAACTATGCAAGATTCGGCGAACTGGATACAATATACAAAAAAGCAGTTGATGAATAAGGATTAAACAGAATACTGTATCCATTTTTCTCACCGATCATTAAACTATCGCGGAAGCATTGTAAAATCCGCCTGAATTCTTTAAATTCAGGCGGATTTTTATATTTCCCATTTCATGATTGTTTTTCCGAACGATTTGCGTGTGTCCCTTTCAAACGCTGCCTTTATATCCGCTATTGTGCGTATGGTATTCACCGAGCTGATTAAATTTCCGAGATAATCGGTTATTTCCGGGAATGTTTTATACAGTTCAACCGTCCTTTTGAAATCGTCCGCGCCGCTGCGCGATGAGCCGAAGAAGCGCAGTCCCTTTTCAAGAATCATCCTTGTGTTCACGGGGACGGGATATTCCGAAACGCCGAGAATGGAAACGGTTCCCTCGGGCATAATTTCCGCGATGATCTGCTCTATCGCAACGGGACTGCCGTTTCCGCCGACACATTCAAACGCGTGGTCAACCCACATACCGTCGGGTACTTCGTTTACAACAAACGTGGAATCGGCAAACGTGAAATCGGCAAGCTTTTCCTGCGACGTTCCGAATATATATACGGCCGTTTCGGGAAACAGCTTTTTGATGAGCAGTGACGTGATGTAGCCGAGATTTCCGTCGCCCCATATGCCGATTCTCCTGCGCCGCGCGTGTGCCGTTTTGTCAAATCTTGAAACTGCGTGCATGGAGACGGAAACGATTTCCGTGAACGCGGCAATGTTCATATTTATACCCTCGGGAAGAAACACGAGCCTTTTCGGCGAAATGCTCACATATTCCTGCATAAAGCCGTCTGCCGACGAGCCGCAGAATTTTGAGGAGCGAAGATAGTTTTCGGCTATATACTCGTCTGTTTCGGAAGGAATGTTCGGCACCATAACAACACTGTCTCCGCTTTTAAATGTGCCTGTCGGATCAAAAACGACCCTGCCCACTCCCTCATGAATCAGCGCCATTGGAAGCTTTTCGGCGAGAACGCTCGCGTCTCTTGTTCCGAGATAATAGCGCATATCGGCGTTGCATATCGAAAGATAGGTCGGGCGCACGAGAACGCTGTCTGAGAAAAGCTCCAGATCCTCAAAGGCGGTTTCAAACCGCCTTGCCGCCGCAAGGCGGTAAACGGTGTTTATCATTCCTCGTCCTCCAGCAGTGATTTTGCAATGCGCAAATCGTAAGGATAGGTTATTTTTATGTTGAAAGTCTCGCCGTCAACAAGCGCCACCTTCTCGCCTTTCATAACAAAAATTTTTGCGGCGTCAGTGAGCATATTTTTTTCCTCATCGGTCAGAGAATTGTAGATTTTTTTGAGCTTGAGCGCCTTGAACGACTGCGGAGTCTGTCCCTGATACATAAGGCTTCTCTGCGGTATGGAACTGATTTTCTCTCCGTCGGACGATTCAACAATCGTGTCTGTGGAGGGAATAACGGTGTCGCACGCGCCGTATTTTTCGCAAGCCGCAATGTTCTCGGCGATTATTCTTCCTGTCACAAACGGGCGTACCGAATCGTGCGTAACGATAATCGTTTTATCATCAAGATTGCCCTCAGCCTCAATATAGGCGATGGCATTCATAATCGTTTCGTTTCTTGTTGCTCCGCCCTCTGTGACAACGATTTTTTCCTCTGCGGGAGCGATAAATTTTTTTATAAGGTTTTTCGTGTGCTCAACCCACCGTGAGGGACACAGAATGATGATTTTTTCAAAATCGGGGTAGGCAAAAAATTTCTCAGCCGTGTAAACTATGATCGGCTTGTTTTTAACGGTGAGATACTGCTTTGGCTTTTCTCCGCCCATACGCGAGCCGATTCCGCCCGCAAGAATTACTCCGTAAACCATAACGCTTGTCCTTTCATAAAAGCTGTATATATTATTGCAGAAAAACGCTGTTTTGTAAACATTTTTGTTTTATAAATCACAGCGTCTTATCTAAGAGAGCAATACATATTATATATATCCCGTTCTGTCAGCGAAACGGGATTTCTCGTCATCAGCAACGACATACTTTGCTTTGTAAGCTGTAAAATCTGACTGTCGGTTGTGCAGCCTATTTCGCAAAGGCGGGTTTTCATTCCCATACGCTTTTTCATAGACGTTACTTCATCCGCCATTTCATACGGAGAGGAAAAGCCGCATTTCTCCGCAAGCGCTGTTATTGTTTTGTCGCCGTTGTCGGCGTTGAATCTGATGAAATAATCCAGCGTAAAAGCGCACGCCTCGCCGTGCGGAACGCCGTAAAGATTGGTCAGCGGAAAGGAACAGGCGTGACTTCCCGTTGTTCTCGGGTGACTGAACGCGACACCTGCCACAACGCTTGCCTCTGCCATTTTTTCACGCGCGATCAGATTGTCCGGTTCACGGTATGCCTTTTCAAGCCATTCAAAAACAAGCGACGCGCTGTAAACCGAGCAGGCGCTGCATACCGGCTGGCGCAGCGTGCTCCAGTAGCTTTCAACGGCGTGGCAAAGCACGTCAAGACCAGTTGACGCGGTAACCTGCGGAGGAACGGTCAGTGTAAGCTCCGGGTCTACAACGGCAATCTTCGGATACATAACGGGGTCGTTCATCGGCGCCTTGAGATTTTTCTCGGTGTCCGTGAGAACCGAAATGTTTGTGACTTCGCTTGCTGTACCGCTTGTTGTGGGAAACGCTATCATCGGGATTGCTTCATCGGCGGAAAAGGGCGTTTCTCCGCTGTGATAGGAGCGGGCAAAGTTGTTTCCGCGCGAAATCGCGCAAGCCGCCTTACAACAGTCCATGGGAGAGCCGCCGCCGAGTGCGACTGCGAAATCCGCGTTCACCGCACGCATAAGGCTGACGCAGCCGTCAACATTCTCAAGGGTGGGGTTCGGACGGATGTCGCTGTAAACGGCAGCGATCCTGCCCCCTGAGTTTTCGGCGAATTCCTTCGCCTGAGCGCCTTCGGCAAAGCTTTTTCCGCAAACAAGAACTCCGCGCGTGCCGCCGATTTCGTCAATATAATCGCGCAGCATATATCTTTTTCCCGAGCCGAAAACGAGTTTTACAGGCATATTAAACGCCCAATCCATAGCCATTCTCCTTTTTTAACCTAAAACAAAATGCACGCCGCCGTGCGGAATTTTACAGTTTTTATCCTCTGGGCAGTCTCACGGTGATTTCCGTTCCCCTGCCCGTCTCGCTTTTCAGCTCAACCGTGCCGCCGAGATATTCGGCGGTGTGCTTGACAATGGCGAGACCGAGTCCCGTGCCGCCCGTTTCCTTGGAGCGTGATTTGTCCACTCTGAAAAATCTTTCAAAAATCCTGCTTTGATATTTCGGCTCAATCCCTATTCCCGTATCCTTTACGGTAAGCACCGAGAAATTTCCGTCCTCTTTTACGCCTATAAACACGCTGCCGTTTTCAACATTATATCTGACCGCATTTTCAACAAGATTGTAAACAAGCTCTTCCAGAAGCGATTTTGTGCCGCGCGCAAACGCCCTTTCCAGCCCGGTGGTGATTGTAACGCCCATTTTGTTTGCCTCAACCGAAAGAGCGGCAGCGCAGCTTTCGGCAACCGAAGCAAGGTCAACAGTATCCAGAATTGGGGTAAAATCATATTCCTCAAGCTGGGAAAGCTGGATTATATCGTGGGAAAGATTTATCAGTCTCTGCGATTCTTTGTAAATGACCGCGCCGATTTTCTGCGTGTCTTTTTCATCGGTCATCGAGCTTTGCAGAAGCTCGCCGTAGCCCGAAATCGCAGTGAGCGGCGTTTTCAGTTCGTGGGAAAAATTTGCCGTGAACTGTTTTGTCAGATGCTCAAGCCTGTCCTTTTCATCCAGCTGAATCCTGACTTTTTCGGCAAACGGCCGCAGTTCGTCAAACGGACACTCTCTGTCAATGTTTTTTAAATCGTCTCCCATTTTTTCAATAGGTTTTATTATTGCTTTTGACGCCGTATAGGCGCAGGCAAATGCCGCCAGAACAGACAGTACCGCGGCAGGCACAAGCGCGCAGGCGATCCGCATGATAAAGCCGCCTGCGGAATATCCGCCGTCTCTCGTTATAAAATAAAACACAGCCGCGACTGCCGAAAAGGTAAATAAAACCGATAACAGCGCGGCAGCAACTGCTGCGTTAAAAATTTTGTTTGTCATCCTTCCACGCTCCTCAGTCTCCGAGCTTGTAGCCGACATTGCGTATTGTTTCTATCAGCAAGCCGCTCCTGCCGAGCTTTTTGCGCAACGTCAGCATATGGCTGTCAACGGTGCGCGATTCACTTTCGCTGTTGTAGCCCCACACGGCGTTAAGAAGCTGTTCTCTTGTTACGGCAATGCCGCGGTTAAGAATAAGATACTTGAGAATCTCATATTCCTTGTATGTAAGATCAACCTCCTCGTCAAAGGAATAGACCTTGTGGCGTCTGTCGTCTATCCTGACGCTTGCATACTGATAAACTTCCCTTTTGTCGCCCGTGCGCGTTCTGCGAAGCACCGCTTTCACGCGCGAAAGAAAAATCATAACAGAAAACGGCTTTGCGATATAATCATCCGCTCCGCACTCAAGTCCCTTTACGTAATCCATTTCCGAATCCTTGGCAGTCACGAGAACGATGGACATATCGTCAAACCTGCGGTCTGCGCGCAATTTTTTTGTGACAGACAGACCATCCTCCTCCGGCAGCATAATATCAAGCACCGCCAGATCCGGCTTTTTTCTTTTAACCGCCGCATAGAACGCGGCAGGCTCGGAAAAACCCTCAACCTCATATCCGTTGCCTGTAAGAGCGTATACTTCAAGCTCTCTTACGCTTTCATCGTCTTCCAGAACATAAATAAGCGCCATTCTTTTCTCCTGATTTTAAAAGTCCTTATATCTATATTATTTCAGTTCAGCGAGTATTTTTCAAGATTTGAATCAAGAATTTCCAAAAATTCTTTGTCGTACTCCTTAATATCGCGTATATAGGAGTGGATTTTATAGTCTCCGCTGTGAAGTTCTATCATGGTAAGGGCAAGATCCGAGCAGTGGTCGGCAATATGCTCTATTGCGTTTATAATGTCGATATAGAGAAAACCCTGGTCCGCGGAACATTCGCCCTTGTCAACCCGCTGCATATGCCTTTTTTTCAGCTGCTTTTTAAGCTTGTCTATAACCTCTTCAAGCGGTTCGATCTCGCGCGCTTTCAGAAGGTCGCCGAGCCTGTATGCCTCATTGGTTACGGAAACGATTTTTGTTGCGGCGGCAATCATAACGGAAAGCTCGTATTTTGCTCTGTCCGACAGCTTGATTTTTTTCCTGTTTATCGCAGAGGTTGCTTTGATTATGCTTTCGCTGTAGTCGCCGATTTTTTCAAAATTTTCGATGGCGTGGTGAAGGA
Source organism: uncultured Clostridia bacterium (assembly GCA_947585615.1). GTDB lineage: Bacteria > Bacillota > Clostridia > Oscillospirales > Acutalibacteraceae > Eubacterium_R. Next base: position 1,120 of record CANPXD010000033.1, on the reverse strand, counting down.
GAAATATGTTTTTGCCGTCCTCATCCGACAGCGCCATGGAACTTATTCTGATAAGATACGTTTCAAGCGTTTCCTCGTATTTGTCGGTTTCACGTTCGTTCTTGGCAATAAGCTGCGCTTTTTCGGGGGAAAAGCTTTTGATTGAGGAAAACGCGCACATTGCCGTTTCTTCAACAAGCCGTCCCATTTCAACCGTTACCTCGCGGCATTTTTCAATCGCGTACGAGGAACTGATAAAGAATCTGTCGTCAATAAGCGTATTCTCCTGCGATACCTCCGCACCGTCTTTGATTGTTTTGTTGGCAAGGAAAACAAGCTGCTTTGTAAACGGCAGCAGCGCAGCGGTGGAAAGTATGTTGAACGCGGAATGAAGCAGTGCGATTTGAGCGGGCGCTATTGAGCTGTCTAAAAAATCAAACTTAAAGATCGCGTTTGAGCCGTAAAACACAAGTACGGCAAGAGCAACTCCGATCACATTGAAATACAGATGCGCAATAGCGGCTCTTTTGGCGTTTTTGCTCGTGCCGACCGATGAAATGAGTGCGGTTATACAAGCGCCGATGTTTTGCCCGAGAATAATCGGAAAAGCTGACGAAAAGGTCACGCCTCCCGAAAGGGCAAGTGCCTGAAGAATACCGACTGATGCGCTTGAGGACTGAATAACGGCAGTCAGAAGCATTCCCGCGATGATTCCGAGAAGAGGATTGCTGAAGGTTAGCATGAGAGAGGTGAAATTCTCATTCCGGGCAAGACCTGCCATTGAGTCGCTCATCAGAGTCATACCCATCATCAGAACAGAAAAGCCCATCAGAATTCCGCCGACCGTTTTTCTTTTTTCTTTTTTTGAAAACATCAGCAGAAAAACGCCTATAACGGCAAGCACAGGAGCAAAAGAGGAAGGCTTGAGCAGATTTACGATAAGGCTGTCTCCGCTTATTCCCGTAAGGGATAAAATCCACGCGGTGACGGTTGTGCCGATATTTGCGCCCATAATAACGCCGACCGCCCGCGACAGCTGCATTATGCCCGAATTGACAAAGCCGACCACCATAACGGTAACGGCAGAAGAGGATTGGATTACGGCGGTTACGACAGATCCGAGAAGAACGCCTTTGAAAGG
>CANPXD010000032.1 GCA_947585615.1 uncultured Clostridia bacterium | reverse complement strand
TGAATTTGATTTTATCTGTCTTTTTATCTCTCGTGCTTGAATTTTATGTTGTTTTTCCTTTCTTTCATTGAGTTTCTTTACGAGCGCATTAAGTTCTTCCTGCGACGTGTTTTCGGGAAGAGCAAATTTCTCACTGTAAAATCCGACCTCAGCGCACGCCTTTTCCTTATTGCTTACATAAACCTTTGAAGCGGGATTGTCTCCGACAATAATTACTGCAAGCCCGGGCGTTATGCCTTTTTCCTTTAATTCGGCAGTTTCTTCCGCAACACGGGCACGTACCGCTTTGGAGACTGCTTTTCCGTCGATAATTTCCATAAATCCTCCTATTTATTCACCTTAAAGAAATCAGTATCGGTTGACGTTGCACGCGTTCTTGAATAAACGTACTCAGCCGCGACCGGCGCATAGCTCGGCTTGAATTCGGGAGGCGGCGGATTCAAAAGATATTTTCTTGCAAGCGTGCCTTTTTTCAGCTTAACGAACATATTAATAAGGCAAACCGTAAAAAGAACAACAATTATCGCTGAAAGAAGCTGGCTTACGCGGATTGACGAGCCGGGTATGTAAAGGCTGTCGGTTCTCATACCCTCTACAACCATACGCTCAAGTCCATAGAAAATTCCGTACAACAAAAAGATTTCGCCTTTGAATTTGCGATGCTTTGTGACTATTATATGGAGCACCGCAAAAAGCAGAAGACACCAAACGCTTTCATAAAGAAAGGTCGGGTGAACAGGCTGTTCGGGTGATACCTCCATACCCTTTTCAAGCAAAGCTGCCTGATTCTGCGCCAGCGTGTCTCGGATCTTTACCGACCACATACGAAAAAGCGCCGTCTCGGTGTTTGTTCCGAACGCCTCCTGATTGAAGAAATTTCCCCATCTGCCTATACCCTGACCTATCAAAAGTCCGAGAGCGCCGAGATCAAGCAGATTTCTTAAATCAATTTTCCCTATTTTACAACCAATCAAAGCACCCAAAAGCGCACCGATTATACCACCGTAAATGGCGATGCCGCCTTTCCAAATCGCAATGATTTCATTGGGGTGCAGCGAATAGTAATCCCATTCAAAAAAGACATAATATGCTCTTGCGCAGATAATTCCGAGCAGCGTTCCCCACAACAGAACATCCGTCATACCGTCAAGATTCATTTTCCATTTATATGCCATTCTGCCGCCGTAAAGAACCGCGAGCGCGAAGCCAAAGGCTATAATTATTCCGTACCAATGCACCTGATAACTGCCTATGGAAAAAGCAACGGACGGCAGGTCAAAGCTTATTCCCAAGCCATCAAAAAACACTCTTGTATAATTACTCATTCCGATTTACACTTCTCTTTCTCCTGCGGATTTAAAAGACAGCTTGCGCGCACTGTCCGCAAGCGGACAATGCGCCGCTGAACAATCAATCCTTTGATTTAACGACTGACAAAGCGCTGTATTGATCATCAAGCATACCGCTGAGTCTTTTCTCAAGTTCGTCTTTTGTCACGTCTTTGTAAATATCGAGCGTCTCAAAAATCTCGTAGCCTGAAAAATAGCTGTTTATAATTGAATTTGCAACGCTGTCTATATCATTATAATTCATTATCTCCCTGCCGTAAAGACATTTACGCACCGTTTCAAAAAGCTTTTCATCTATGCCCTCTTTTTTTAAGCGCACAATTTCTGCTCTGATTTCATCGGCAACCGCTTGGGGATCGGAGCTTTCGCCGTCAAATATAACAGCCTCATAATTGTAGCCGACAAAATATTCCCTTGAAAATCCGGCGTTTATAAGTCCCTTTTCAAAAAGTCTTCTGTAAAGCGGAGAGCTTTCCCCTGCAATGATTTCAAGCAAAAGATTTGCCTCGATAATTTCCCTGTGCGTGCGCTCGGGCGTTTCGCATTTTTCCTTGTAACCGAAAGAAAACACGGGAACGCTCATGGCAAGATTATATTCGGCATATTTTTTTACTATGTCTCTCGGTTCATCCTCAAAGACACGTTCTACCGTTACTTCCTCTGCCTTTTCAAGATATTCATCGCAGATACGTATCACCTTGTTTACATCAACATTCCCCACGACAGCAAGCGCCATATTATGAAGATTATAAAAGGTATTATAACAATCATAAAGAAGCTTGTCCGTAATTTTTGAAATAGACTCAACAGTTCCCGCAATATCTATTTTTACCGGATGGTTTTTATAAAGACAGCGAAGCAGATTAAACGTACTCATCCAGCCCGCAACATCATAATACATCGTGATTTCCTGTCCGATGATTCCCTGTTCCTTTTCAACCGTCTCCTTTGTAAAATACGGATGGGTTACAAAATCAAGCAGAATTTTGAGACTGTCCTCAAACCTGTCGCTGCACTGAAAAAGATAGCAAGTCTTATCAAACGAGGTATAGGCATTTGCAGACGCACCGGTTTCCGCGTAACGCGTAAAAGCGTCAAGCTCTTCGCTTTCAAACAGTTTATGCTCAAGAAAATGAGCTATGCCCTCGGGAACAACAGTGTATTCACTGCTGTCGCTTCGCTTAAAGCGGTTATCAATCGAGCCGTATTTTGTTCCGAAAACGGCATAGGTTGATTTATAATTCTCCTTAGGCATAACGAATATTTTAAGACCTGATTTATGGTCTATTTCATAATATTTTTCGCAAAGCGCCTCAGATTTTATCTCTTTCAAATTACTCACCCTCCTTTGCCGAAACAAGTCTGTATACCGTATCAAGCGATACAAGAGCGGCACATTCCTTTATCTGTTCCTTTGTGACAGCGTCATTCTCTGCCGCGCTTTCATCGGGAGACTTGACTGAACTGTCGTTCATTTGAAGAACATACCAGTTTTCAAGCGATTCGGGAGCATCGTAAACTGATTTGACAGCATCGCTCAGACTGACCTTTGATGATTTAAATTCATAGTCAAAATTACCGTTTTTGATTTCCTCAAGCAGATTGAGAATCTGCTCGACTGCCTTGTCCATATTTTCCTCCTCACAGCCGCATTGAACTGCGATAAAGCTTTTCTGCCGGATATATCTCGCCGAGCAGTAATAACACAGGCTCATCTCTTCGCGCACCTTGGTGAAGAGCCTTGAATAAGGACCTCCGCCGAAAATATCGGTAAAAGAACGCATCGCGGCGGCAAGCTCCGAATCAGGTCTGAGATCGACCCTGAAGCCCAGCACAAGCTTTCCCTGCTTAACGTCAATTCGTTCTGTGATTTCCTTAATCTTGTCCGCCTTCGGCTTGAACACAGCCTGCGGCAGCGGAAAATAATCACGCTCAACTTTTTCAAAGCGCGATTTAAGCATTTTTGAAACAGCTTCGACATCTGTGTTCCAGACAACTGTTAAAAGCACTTTAGCGGATTTAAGAATATTTTTCCAAGCGAAAAGAACGTCGTCAGCTGAAAGAGCAGCTGCTTGCTGCTTTGTTCCGTAGCGATTGATTGAATACGGTTCTCCCGCAAACATCGCTTCCTCTGTTTTTCTCAAAACATAGGAGCGTTTTTCGTTTTCTTCGCTTTCGATTTTTTCAATCAGAATTCTTTTTTCAAGTTCAATATTTTCCTTTGAAAATTCACCGTTTTCATCAACATCAGGCTCAAATAGCAGCGAAAGCAAAAGCGCAGCGCATTCTCCCGATATTTTATCACCGTCAAGGGAAAATCGGTCGTCCACACAGGTTATGCCAAGCTTAAGAAGCTGATTTTCGCCAACCTTGGCAACATCCGCCTCCAAAACCGCTCCGTAAAGAGAAGCGAGCTTTGTATTGAGCGCCGTAATATCAGGGTACTGCCTTGAGCTTCTGCAAAGCAGAGCAGGCAGAAGCGCGTTTACAGACGCTGTTTTTTCAGACAGCGGCATCATAAGTGACAGCGAAATTTCATTCGTTTTGAACTGAGAAGCAGGTACGGAAATTATATCAATTCCGTCTCCGATATTTGTCTTTAAAAAATCCGTCATTTTTTCCTCCGAACATATTTTAAAATGTCTGTTTATTATAATACCACAATATTACAAGTATTTCCATATTATATTTGATTTATTACGGCAAATACTGCCCGCACTGCTGTCTGTACCGCGTTTTTCGATACACCACGGACAGTTTTCCGCAGGTCGGCTCAAAAGAGCAGATACAACAGTGCGAGCAGCAGCTTTCTGTCTGCGCCCTCGTGAGATAAAATAAGAATAAGAAGCAATATAACGCTGAAAGAATCACCGAAAATTTCCTCACTGTCTTTCTCGGAATTATTTTCAGGCTCACATTCTTTTTCTTCCTTATGCTGTTGGTTTGTTTCGGCAGAGCTTCCGCGTTCAGGCGGAGCATCCGCATTTTTGCTTTCGGGTTTTGCATCGTATCTGCTTCCCGAAACATAACGCTCTGCCCGGCTCTGCATTTCACGCACTCTGCGCTTTGCTTCCTCTATATCCCTGTTTGAAAATGACGGCATTTAAAACAAGTCCTTTAAAAGCGGCAAAACCTCAAACAGCTTTAAAATTTTTATTGCCATATCCGCCCTGTTTCTTATCTCGGGCGACAGATGAGGCTTCAACGCAAGAATTAAATCAGTATTTTTGTTTGAAGCAGAGTTCATTCGGTCAAAAATTTTTTTAGCTTTCATCATCATATTGAAGTCATCGGCACTGAAGCCAAGCGATGAAAGTCCGTTATTACCTGTATTCTGCTGTGTAGGAGGGTTCTTGCTTTCCTCCTTGTCTTCCCCCAGAATTGAGGACGCAACGCCTTTGAGCATATTGATGTCTTCGCTCGACAAGCTCGCAATAATATCATTTAAATTATCCATAGCCTATCCCTTTAATAAATTTTTGAGAAGTTCCTTTGCCTCAGGAGTTGAAAGAAGTTTTTCGGCAGAGCCTTTATCAGTCAAAACAGATTTCAGCTTTTTTGATGCTTCGGGTGAGAGATTTTTCCCGATGAAATCCTCCAGCTGCCCCTTATCTGCGGCATTCTTTATTTTATTTACGTCAACTCCCTTTTTAGAAGCGTTTTGCATTATCTTTTTCATTTGTTCATCGCTTAAATTCATTTTGTTGTTGTTTTCCCCTTTCATATCTAATATAATATAGTAAGGTCTATAAATATACTATGAAATTCAAAGGAAATATATGAATGAGATTATTAGTTATTTCCGACAGCCATGGAAGAGAATCAAATGTATTTGATATAATCCGTTCCCATATTGACGACTCGGATTACGTTGTCAGCCTCGGCGACTGCAAAGGCGGCGACGACTTTAGGTCATCTGTTGACTGCTTCGGGAAAAGGCTTCGACTGATCTCAGTCTGCGGCAACTGTGACCGATACTCAAAAGAGCCTGATGTAAATGAAATAAAAATTTACGGTAAAAGGATTATGTTTTGCCACGGTCACACCTTTAACGTTAAGCAGACATACCGTCTTCTTATCGATGAGGCAAAAAGGCGAGGTGTTGACATTGTGCTTTTCGGTCACACCCATACTCCGTATTATGAATATTCGGAAGGGCTTCATATTATGAATCCCGGCACAGCTTCGCTCGGATGCTACGGAATGGTAGATATTACCGACAGCGGAATAGTCTGCATAAGAGCAAAGCTACATTAATTGAAATCCGCATAGCAAGAGGGTGCAAATATTGCACCTTTTTTACTTTTGCAAGAATTTGACAATAATGCCGAAAGCGCATTGATAAGTTCAAGCTTATCAATGCGCTAAAGAGAAAATTATAAAAAAATCGCCGTAAGGCAAAGCATAATCAAAATACTGTTATATGAAAATATATAAAAATTGACGGAACCAACAACGCAAGCGTTATAGAAATAAATATTATCTTGTGCAAAAGTTTTTAGCAGACCAAGTACAAAAATCCGGCGGATCAAGAAAAATTATTTTTATTTCCTCTCCGATTAAATTTATTTGACAAGATTTATCAATGCACTGTTCCATTTATCGCTCTGCTCAAAATTCACCATATGTGACGCGTCTTTTATTATTATATAATCCTTTATCGGAGCGGAAAGTTTCCGAAACCAGTGTTTTGTTGCCTGAACGGGACAGACATAATCGTTTTCTCCCGAAATAAGGAGTATCGGAACCTCAAGCTTTGTGATACTTGATATTTTATCCTCTCTGTCAATTTCTGGATTCAAATTTTTAACGGAATAACGGATTCCTGCCAAGACTCTAAAAAAATCAAGTCCGTACTCTTTAAAATATACAGAAAAATATGACCTCATACTGAAACTGTTTTCCCTGCTTATATATCCTCCGTACTTTTGAACAAGACTGCCGATAAATTTCCGTGCTTTTTCACTGTTGTTTGGATAAGACATTCCGACCGGCGTGCCGAAGTCTTCTAAAATTTTAACAGTCTTTTGATCCCCGTGTTCTTCTGCCCGGAGTTTTACAAAATTATATTTATAAATCTCATCAACAAATGAAGAAATTCCCTGACCGGTTCCTATGTAATATTGAACATATTGCGGATATTCATAGGCAAATCTTAAACCAAGATATGCTCCCCAGGAGTGACCGGCAATGTATATTTTATTTTGATTATAATATTCGGTAAGATAGATAACAAGGCTGTGAATATCCCTAAGCATTAAATCTATGCTCAGCCTTTCTTTTTTGTTTTCCTTTGTATAGCTTAATCCGGAACATCTCTGATCCCAGCAGACAACAGTATAGTATTTAGCAAGAGCGCCGTTGTATTTGCAGACAAGCGGTCTGTCCGGCGATCCGGGACCGCCATGAACAATTAAAAGCACAGGGTTGCTTTCACTTGTTGACAAAGTTAGTAAACTCTGCCTTGAATTGTTCATATCTATAACCCGATTATTCTTATTATATATTTTTTTCATTTCTTATTCCCTGCATAATCAATTAAATTGTTTATTAAAAATATTATCGGATAAATCGGCAAATTGCCGCGGAGTAATCCTTTTTCCCAAAAAACCGATGCTTTCGGGCGTAGCAGTCCACAAAAGGAAGTCCTTTAACGGCAGTATATTTTTTACTTTGTAATGAACACCGTCTCTTATCAAAATGCCGTTTTCGGCAATTTTTTCAGCGTCAAAATAAAGTCTCGCTCCCGGAGAATACGGAGCATTTGTGTCCATAACGATTTTTGAGCAATTCTTTGAATTCACAACAATTTCTCCCGCTACGCCGCCGTCTGAAAGCATAATATAATCACTGTAATTCGAGTGGTCGCCAAGGAGAACACCGATAGGTTTTTTCTCTTTAATTTTCCCCTCAGCTTTAAGAATATTCCACGATTTGAGGCATCCGTCTTTAACTATATTTTTATAATTTTCTGCTGTCGTACTGTGAACAAAATATTTTCCCTCACTTTTTCTCAGAAAATTATCGGTGTGACAATGACCTGCGTAAGCTTTTTTTGCCTCGCTGAAATCATCTTCGGTAATTTTTATGATTATCCGTTTTCCCTCTTCCTGTTCATATTCAATAAAATCCAATAGTCTGAATTGCCAGTCAGGGCAATTTTTGCTGATTGACACCTTGAATACAAACGCGTTTCCACCGTTAAACAAATAATAATTCGCTGTTTCAACAAGTTCTATATACACCCAGTCCTCCGAGTAAGGTCTGCCTGTATATGGGTTTATTTCGGACGGTTCAAAACCGTTGTCTGCAAATATAAGATTATCCATAATGAACGACCGTTCCGTTTATTTTATATCATTATATCACAATATCACATAAACAGCTATAAATATACACAGCAAATCTATGCACGGAAAAACGGACGGATTAAACCATTTGAATTGCTTAATCCGTCCGCTGATTTTAATAACTGTAAGTCATTGCGTCACTGTAAGTAACGTATGTTTTTCCGTTTTTATCTGCGTAAATCATATAAGCTCTTGCACAGGCGTCGGCATTCATTGAAGTTACCCCGTAGCTAAGTGAAAACTGTCCGCTCGGCGAGGTATTTCTGCACATAAGATATTTAACCTCTCCGCCGTCACTTCCGCAAATCATATAAATATTATCAAGCACAAGGTTATCCTCCGACATACCTTTACCATATAGAAAACCCGATTCTATCAGGCTGTAATCGGACGGAACAAATCTTGTTGCAAGAAAATGCACCTTGTGTGAATCAGTCCCCGTGCTGCTTACGGCAGTAACAACAGGCACTTCCTTCACCGAATCGGCTGAAAAAGAAATCTCTACATCCGAGCCGCACAGGAAAGAATAAGAAGCGCCATAGCCGGCAGGCGAACCATTGACATTCCAAATATTGGCAGTCCCCTCAATAGGCACAACTGTTACTCTTGAATTATACGAAACATCATATGCAGCGTTTTCAAAAGTCGTTCCGTTTACATCTATGGTGCAGTTTGGCGCGTTTACAGTGAACGTCCCGTCAGTGCTGTTTATGTAATCGGCATACACAATCGTTGACGCTTTCAGCTTTTTAATGCTGTCAAGACTCTCGGACCAACCGTTAAAAACAAGTCCCGCATACTGCGGAGGTTTCGGAAGCTCCGTCATATTTTTTAATTCATAGCTGTCTATCATCGCGATAACATTGCCGTATATATCCATAAATATAATATAAAAGCTATTTGAATTCTGTTCTTTAAATACGGGAGAATAAACAGCATCTCTGTATGCGGCAGATGAATAAACAGGATCTGATGAAACCATTTTTCCGTTTTCAATCCATCCGACAAATTCAGCCGAATCATTTGGCACGGCTTCAAGTGTATATATGCTTCCGTATTCGGTAACAGCGCTCTCATTTTCAACAGTTTCTCCGTTAATTCTAACTGTTCCGAGTTCAGAACGAAGCACCGTAATATACATATCTATCGGGATAAATTTTATGCCTTCGCCCTCTGCATATTCCTGAACATAGGTATCTCTGTAGCCGTGAATTGCCATTTCGCCCACAATCCCGTTCGTGCTTATTCTGCCATCGTGGCTGTAAATATAAATATCTGTCAGGTTCTTGCACTCTGAAAAAGCGAAAGTATCGAACCGCATATATTCCTCAGCAGGAATGATTACTTTTTGAAGCTGCTCACACGCGCAAAACGCACCATCACCGATTTCCGTTATATTCTCAGGCACTGTATACTCTGTATCCCGCTTTCCTCTCGGGTACTGCACAAGTTTTGAAGTTTCGCGGTCAAACATAACGCCGTTCTCTGAATAAAACTTCGGATTGCTTTCATCAACTGTGATTTCCTCCAGTTCCGGAAGATACAAAAAAGCAATGGAAGAATAATCACTTAAACTGGCAGGAACGCTGACCGATTTCAGATAACTGCAATTTGAAAAATTAATCAAGTATTCAACACCGTCGGGAATAGAATAATATGGATTTCTTTTTCCCTCAGGATACTGAAAAAGAATTTTCTTCTCCTTGTCAAATAAAACTCCGTCTGATGACGAAAAGTCCTCACTGCGTTCATCAACAATTATTTGCTCCAGGTTCGGACAATTGAGCGCAATATTAAAATATATTACGGAGACAGTATACGGGATAGTAATGCTTTTCAAATTTTCACAGTTTTCAAATGCTCCATCTTGTATTGCGTAAACCTCGTAGCCATCAATAACAGCCGGAATAACAACATTTTCGTCTGTGCCGTTATATGCACTAATAACGCCATGATACGAATCAAAATCATCATTTTCATCAGCCGCAGCAGACAAATCAAGTCCGGCAGCTACGCTTAAAAGAATTAAAAATGATAATAATATACTTACTGCTTTTTTCATAAAAATTTCTCCTTTCTTTCTATTAAACATTACAGAAATGCTCATTTAACATTTTACACCAGATATAGTGTAAAGTCAATACACTATATTTGGTGTAATGTAATATTTTCTTAAGAAATAAATCGGAGGGGTATTATGAAAACATATCTTGAAATAATGCGCGACCTCAGGGAAGACAGCGACAAAACGCAGCGTGACATTGCAGAATATCTCGGAACAACACAACAGGTTTATTCAAGATATGAAAACGGAGAAAATGAAATACCTATAAGGCATATTATTTCCCTTTGCAGATACTATAATGTTTCAGCGGACTATCTTCTTGGTTTGACAGATAAAAGGATGCAGCTTCCGAAAAAATGAACGCTAAAAAACAATAAAATAATTATATTATAAAGAAGCTGCCTGAATCTGATATTCAGGCAGCTTCAGATATTCTCGGGATTATTTATTCAAAAGTAAACTCTTCGTTTTTGAAATCAACGGTGCATTTATCTCCCTTTTTGAATTTCTCTTCAAGTATAAGCTCTGAAAGAGGATCCTCGATTTTCTGCTGGATTGCACGGCGCAGAGGTCTTGCTCCGTACACTTTGTCAAAACCCGCGTCCGCAAGAGCCGAAATAGCGGAGTCGGTAAATTCAACTTCAATTTCCAAATCCGAAAGGCGTTTTTTCAAACTTTTTAGCATACGCTTTGCTATCTCGGTAATATCCTTTTTCTCAAGCTGATTGAAAACAATGATCTCATCTATCCTGTTGAGAAATTCAGGCTTAAATGTTTTCTTGAGATCCGCCATTACAAGGGATTCTATATCATTTTTTCCGCTGTCGCTTCCGCCAAAGCCAAGCGAAGTTCTGTTATCCGTAATCTTTGAAGCGCCCACATTGGAAGTCATAATGATTATGGAATTCTTGAACGATACTTTTCTCCCCTGCGAATCGGTCAGAACACCGTCTTCAAGAATCTGAAGAAGCATATTGAAAACGTCGGGATGTGCCTTTTCAATCTCGTCGAAAAGCACAACGGAATACGGCTTTCTTCTGATTTTTTCCGTAAGCTGACCGCCTTCGTCAAAGCCGACATATCCGGGAGGTGAACCAATGAGCTTTGAAACAGTATGCTTTTCCATATATTCGCTCATATCCAGCTTAATGATTGCTTCCTCATTGCCGAACATCGCCTCAGCAAGCGTTTTGCAAAGTTCTGTTTTACCAACGCCCGTAGGTCCGAGGAATATAAACGAGCCGAGAGGTCTGCTTGGATTTTTAAGTCCAACTCTTCCACGGCGAATAGCCTTTGCGATTGAAGAAACCGCTCTGTCCTGACCGACAATTCTTTCATGCAGAATCTGCTCCATATTAAGCAGTTTTTCAGACTCCTCTTTTGTAAGCTGATTAACCGGTATACCCGACCATGCGGAAACTACACAAGCAATATCCTCGGTTGTGATTTCCTTTACATCGTGGGAAGAGCTGTTTTTCCACTTTTCCTTTTCCTCGTCAAGCAGAGTCTGCAAATCTTTTTCCTTATCACGGATTTTTGCCGCGTTCTCAAAATCCTGGCTTCTTACGGCAGACGCCTTTTCCTCCTTGAGACGTTTTATTTCATTTTCCATTTCTTTCAGATTGGGAGGAGCTGTAAAGGCTTTCAACCTTACACGAGACGCCGCCTCGTCAATTAAATCTATTGCCTTATCGGGCAAAAATCTGTCTGCAATATAACGGGAACTCATTTTTACGGCGGTGTTTATCGCTTCGTCTGTAATTTTAACCTTGTGGTGCGCCTCATATTTGTCACGCAGACCTTTGAGTATTTTAATCGTTTCCTCTTCTGTCGGCTCTCCCACCATAACACTTTGAAAACGGCGTTCGAGCGCTGAATCTTTTTCGATGTTCTTTCTGTATTCATCTATTGTTGTTGCGCCGATCACCTGGATTTCTCCTCTCGCAAGCGAAGGCTTGAGGATATTCGCAGCGTCAACAGCGCCCTCAGCGGCTCCTGCGCCCATAATGGTATGAACCTCATCTATGAATAGGATAACATCCTTCGCGTTTCTGACCTCGTCCATTGCCTTTTTGATACGTTCTTCAAAATCTCCGCGATACTTGGTTCCGGCCACCATAGAGGTCAAATCAAGCGCAACTATTTTTTTACCTGCAAGAAGCTCCGGGACTTCATCCTTGACGATTTTAAGCGCAAGTCCCTCGGCTATTGCCGTTTTCCCGACACCCGGTTCACCGATAAGACACGGATTATTTTTAGTCCTTCGTGACAAAATCTGAATAACTCTTTCTATTTCCTTGTCTCTGCCGATAACGGGATCGATTTTTCCCTCACGTGCCGACTCGGTAAGATCCTTTCCAAACTCGTCAAGCGTCGGCGTACTGCTCTTTCCCTTTTTGCCTGAACGCGCTCCGTTTTTGAAATCGGCCTCCGTTTTTCCGAGCGAGGAACATACCTCTTCAAGCAGAGACTGTTCGTCAACACCGCAGGCATTCAGGAATTTTACGGCATAAGAGTCTCCCTCGCGGAGGAGCGCAAGCAGAATATGCTCTGTTCCGACAAAAGAATTGAGCATACCGCGTGCAATCTGAAAGCTGACTTCAATAATTCTTTTGCTTCTCGGCGTAAAATCATCGGGAGAAAGGCGAGTCGGAGAACCTGTACCGATATGCTTTTCAATAAGTTCCTCAATTTTTTCAAGAGAAACCCCTTTTCCTTCCAGAAGCAGAGCGCCTACGCCCGTTCCCTCTTTCAAAATTCCGACAAGGATATGCTCCGAGCCGACATACGTATGGCCAAAATTTTCAGCCGCCTTTATTGCAAGGTTTAAAACATCATTTGCTTTCTGAGTAAAGCTGTTAAATCTATACATCATTATTCCTCCTATCAAGCAGAATTAATAGGAATACGCCTCTTAATTCAGCTTATCTCTTATTATCTGTGCTCTCAGCTTAGGCGCAAGCTCAGGTTCTTCCTCTTTATCGGAATCGGAAAGCACCGTTCCGTCGGCAAGATTGTGAATAAGATATTCAACGGCTGACAAATCTTCGCTGAAAAAGCCGAGAGCTATACCAAGACGCATATCGGAAATCAGCTCCGCAAATTCGCTGAAGTCAAGACGTCTTGCCATTTTCAGTGTGCCCATACTTCGGTACAATTTATCCTCCCAGCTTTCGCTGGTTTTCATAACATCGCGCAGATTTCTCTCTTGTCTTATTATCTGTGTTGTAACGGCGTTTATATTGTCTATCGCCGCTTTTTCGGTAATTCCCATTGAAATCTGGTTTGAAAGCAGATAAAATGCGCCCTTTTCACTGTATAGTGTCCTGAGCGAAAGACCAAGCTTACCGACCATTGATACAAGTCTTGAGATTCCGCCGTTCGCCTTGATTGCAGGCAGGTGAAGCGCGACGGAAACCTTTAAGCCCGTTCCGAGATTGATCGGACTTGCTGTTATAAAGCCGAGCCTGTCATCAAATGCAATACGCATATTGTTGATAAATACGTTGTCTATTCTGTCTGCAAGCTTATATGCCTTTTCCGTATTGAGTCCCGAAGCAAAAGCGTTTATTCGAATATGATCCTCCTCGCACAGCATAACCGAAACATCCTCATCCGCTGAGAGGAGGAACACACCTTTTTCCTTTGCAAATTCAGGACTGATAAGCTGCTTTTCAGCATATGAGACAGCTTTGATGTCAGAGCAAGCGGATAAATCGACAATATTAAAATCTCCTGCAAAAGATGAATTTTTCACACAGGCGTAAAGTTTTTTTACAGTACTTTTCCTGACTTCTCTGCTCATTCTGCTTTTGAACGGAACGTCCGATAGATTTCTTGCAAGGCGTACTTTTGAAAAAAGAACAACATCGCTGTCCGCACCGCCGTTATACCACTTATTCATTTTTTAATCCTCCTGCGTAAGCTCTTTAATTTTATCGCGGAGCACGGCGGCGTCTTCAAATCGCTGTTCCTTTATCGCCTGTCTGAGCTGCTCCTTGAGCATTTCGGAATTATCCTTAACCTCTTTGCTTTCTCTGTTTTGATCTTCTTCAACAGTGTAGCTCACATTTTTTCCGAGATGCCTTGTTTTTCCGTGGATTTTTAGAATTGACGGTTCAAGCTTATCCTCGAATTTTTTATAACAGTTTGCGCAGCCTACCTTGCCGCTTTTAACAATATCGTTAAACGATGAGCCGCAGTATTCACATCTGTCCACACCGGAAAGTACCTTCATAGAAGGTATTCCCGCTCCGAGAAAGTTTCCGAAAAATGAATCGGCAAAAAAGTTTTCGGGCGAAAAATCATCCATAACTCCAAGTTCTGCGGCGCATTCGCTGCAAAGGTGCATTTCTGTTTTTTCTCCGTTGATATTCTTTCTGATAAAGGTCGTTGCTTCCCTTTCATTACAATGTTGACATTTCACTGAAATCATCCTTTCCTTAATCAATATATGCAAGCAGCATCTGTTTAAATTGCTTTGCTCTGATTGCGTCTCTGAGTTCCTGAGGCAAACCGCGCATATTGCTGTCTGCCGTTGCGGCAGCAAGAAGCCGTGCGCTTCTTTCATCAATAAGATTCTGATGACTGAGATTATAGATGTTTGCCCTTGCAGAGCGTTCGTCTATTGACGCCCCCACGCTGTTTATCAGCGCCATGATTGCCGAATTTTCTGTTTGAGCACGGGTTATATAAATACAGCCGCCGCCGCCGCGCCTGCTTTCAATTCTGTACCCCTGCTCCGGCGTAAAGCGCGATGTTATTACATAATTAATCTGACTCGGAACACATCCAAGCTGTGAAGCAAGGTCGTTTCGCTGTATCTGTATCGTGCTGTTGTTTTCGTCAAACATATCAAGAATCATATCGGCAATCAAATCCGTCATTTTCATTTTTTCATCACTTCCCTGTTTAAAAATAAACTTTTTTGCCTGTCAAGCTTTGTTTGACTTTGACTTTCTTTGACTTTCTGACTATGATATTATCACAAAGGTCAAAGAAAGTCAAGATATTTTTTAAAAAATTTTTCCTTTTTTATAAAAATGTTGAAGACAAGAAAAATGCACCCGGTTTTACCCGAGTGCATCAGTCTGTTCAATTAGTTACAGCCACATCCGCAGCCGTCATTGGCGTTATTATAACCGTAGTTAAAGCCACCGCTGAGAAGAAGGATTATAATGAGGATGATAATCCAAGAATTACAACCGTTATTGCAACCCATAAGGCGAACCCCCTTTCGCTTTTCTAAACCATACTATGAAAAGGAAAAAGAAGTGTTACAAATCTGAAAAATCAGATTACGATTCCGCCGCTGACAGATAAATCCAAACCCGTAATATAGCTGTTTTCCGTAAGAAAAAAAATTGCTTTTGCCGTCTCCTCAGGAGTTCCGAGCCTTTCAAGCGGCACCTGCTCTGAAAGTTCTTTTTCTGAAAACATACTGTTCATCCGTGTATTTATAATTCCCGGCGAAACGCAGTTTACTGTGATTCCGCTCGGTGCGAGTTCCTTAGCAAGAGCTTTTGTGAGTCCGATGACGCCAGCCTTACTCATTGAGTAAAGGGTTTCGCATGAAGCCCCTGTTTCTCCCCACATTGAAGAAATATTCACGATCGTGCCGGAATGATTTTTAATCATAATTTTTGCAGCTTCACGGCAACAAAAATATACCGCTCTTGAATTGACGTTCATAACAGCTTCATAATCATCTGCCGTTACATCATTAATTATTTTCACAAGACTGACGCCCGCATTGTTTACAAGCACGTCAAGTGATGAAAAGCGGGAAAAAAGATTTTCAATATCTTCGATTCTGTTCAAATCGCATTTAATGACCTTAACTCCGTCATAATCGGGCATTGATTTATTGCAGGTGATATAAACATCATATCCCTTATCCATAAACAGTATGGCAGCGGCCTTTCCTATTCCTGTCGCCCCGCCCGTAATAAGCACTTTTTTCATAAAATCACCAGATACATCATATCACACAAGGTTGTTTTTTTCAATTAAATATGTTATTATTAATCAATCTATACAAATGTAAAGGCGGAGATTCATTTGAATAAAGATTTTTATACAATTTCAGTTTATGCGGACATGGAGGAAAACCTGATCGGAATACCCTGCGGCGAAAGTGATAAATACGGAATTGCCGACATAGACACTATTCTGCTCTTAAAAGCGCCTTATACGGCAAATGACGTTGAAACTTTCATTGAAAAGGTATTTGACGCCTGCTACACAAAAAAGCATAATGACGACAATCCCGTTTCCACTATTGAGAGGTATACAAAGAAAAAAGGGTTTGTTTCCGCAACAGCGGATCTGACGCTGATTTCACTTGTTAAAACCGAAAACACATATTCAATAATGCCAACCTTTAACGACTGGGAAAGAGGACCGCTCTGTATTGACGACGATGAAAGAATCATTAAAAATCCATATTCCCCCGGAGAACTTTACGAGCAGATTCACGATATAATAATGGTTTATGTAAAAGCAAATGCTTTTTATAAAGAAATGGAAGAACTTGAAAAAGAAAAAAAGAACAAAGACTAAATTCAACATACAAAAAACAAACACATTGGAACAGACGACTTTTGTTCCAATGTGTTTTTTAATATTCTTTAATTAATATCAAATTGATTTGAGAAGATTCGGCAGCTTGCCTATAGCGCCGGGAATGCCGGCAAGAATTTTTCCGAGTCCCTTTGCAGAGCTGGAATCATCATTGAGAATATCAAGAAGCCCCTGCGCCATCTTGGGGCTGAACACGCCCATGCTCATCGCAACAAAGTTGCGTATCGGAATCTGGAGTGCCATTGCTTGCAACATAGCGCCGTCGCCGTTTTCGGCGCTTCCCATACCGCTCATAATCTTCATAATCAACCTGCAAATTCTGCCGCCCCATTTTGTATGAGCCGCATCGTCAAGGCAATTATAAAGGGTGATTTTCTGAGATGTATCGCGCACATTTGACGGAATATCCTGACCGTAAACCGCTGCCCACTGTTCATTGTTCATACCGGCAACATCAGCAGTGTAATATGCGGGAGCGCTTTCTCTGTAATCGGGAATCTGCGCCTCAACGGTCGATACAACTGTGATTGTCTGCGAAAGGCGGATGTCACGGCTTGACGCGCCTACAAGAATATCAAACTCACCGCTTTCAACGTGCCAATCGCCTATATTTACATTATAATATGCAAATGCGCGTTTGCCGAGAGTGAGTGAAACCTCTTTTTCCTCGCCTGCTTTAAGGAATACTTTAGTAAAGGCACGAAGCTCCTTATCAGGGCGGAAAATCGTTGATTCCTTGTCGGCAACATAAACCTGAGTTATCTCCGCGCCGTCAACAGCGCCTGTGTTCCTTACCTTAAATGTAACATCAACCGTATCTGTATCATTGATTTTCTCCGCGGAAAGCTTAATATCGCTGTATTCAAAGGTCGTATAAGAAAGGCCGTAGCCGAATGGGAAAAGAACATTTTTATCAGCCTTATCATAATAACGATAGCCGATATAAATGCTTTCCTTGTGTTCTGATACAATCGGAGTACCGGGATAGTTTCCGTAAACAGGATTATCTTCAAAGGACAGCGGATAGGTTTCGGCCGTTTTGCCGCTCGGATTAACCTTTCCCGTAAGAATATTTGCAACCGCGGCACCGCCTGCCTGACCGCCGAGTCCTGAATTGAGCAATGCCTTAATTTCACTGAGCCACGGCATAAGAACAACTGAACCGCCTGCAAGAACGACAACGGTATTCGGGTTTGCCTTTGCCACTTCAGAAATGAGGGCATTATGCGACTCAGGTATATTTATATTTTCCCTGTCATATCCCTCTGCCTCAAATTCTTCAGTTAAACCTGCAAAAACAACTGCAATATCTGCCGCTTTTGCGGCTGAAACGGCTTCGGCTGTAAGCTCAGCGTCCGATTTTCTGTTCTTTTCCTTTTTAGTCGGAGCAGATTTATAATAGCCCTGAGCATACGTAACATTTACGCCTGCTTCAACAAGGCAGTCATAGGCATTGTCAAGTTTTGTCGGATTAATAACGGAAGAACCCGCCCCCTGATAGCGCGGTGCTTTAGCCATTTCACCGATAACGGCAACTTTCTGTCCCTCTTTAAGCGGAAGAACAGAATCGTCGTTTTTAAGCAGCACCATTGAACCTTCGGCTATTTTTCTTGCAACACTGTGGTGCGCGTCAACATCAAATGTGTGTTCCTTTTCAAGTGCGGGTTTCGACTTGATTATCAAATCAACAACAGCGTCTACCCTTTCGTCAAGAACAGATTCATCAAGGCTTCCGTTTTGAACGGCAGAAATAATATTATCTTTATTCAACGTTCCTGAAGACGGCATTTCAAGGTCAGTTCCGGCATAGAGACCGGGAACTCTGTCAACAGAAGCGCCCCAGTCGGTTACAAAAAGTCCCTCAAAGCCCCATTCCTCTCTTGCAACCTTATTCTGCATCCAGTCATTCTGGGAGGAATAAACACCGTTTACACGGTTGTAGGAATTCATAATTGTCCAAGGCTGAGCCTCTTTAACGGCAATTTCAAATGCGGGGAAATAGATTTCACGTATAGCACGCTCATCAACAATTTCATTTATCACCATACGATAAGCTTCCTGTGAATTGCAGGCAAAATGCTTGAGTGAATTACCTACTCCTTTTGACTGGCAACCGTTAATCATCGCCGCAGACATCTTACCCGCAAGCAACGGATCCTCTGAAAAATATTCAAAGTTTCTTCCGCACACAGGCGCTCTTTTTATATTTGTGCCCGGTCCCAGTATAACGGAAACCTTTTCTTTAAGGCATTCCTCGGCAAGAGCCTCACCCTCTTCTCTGAGCAAATCCTCGTCCCATGAGCAAGCGGAGGTTGCCGCCGGCGGCATACAGGTTGCAGGAACCGAATTCCCGAGTCCGATACCGTCTGATGACTTTTTGTCTTCTCTCTGTTTTCTGAGACCGTGCGGTCCGTCTGTAATCATAATTTTCGGAAGCCCCAGCTCCTGCATCTCTTCAAGATGCCAATAGTCAAAGCCTGAAACAAATTCAGCCTTTTTCTCAAGGCTCATTTTACTTACAATTTCAGGATGTTTCATTAAATATTCCCTCCATTTAAAATTTTACCATTTTATTATATATGAAACTGTAAATATATACAAGTCAAATTTGAAAAATATTGCCAAAATTGTGGATTTTGATTAAAATAATAAACAAAATCTTAAGGAAAACAATGAATGATAGAAAGCCGCTGTGACGTACACAGCGGCTTATCTGCAATATATAGAATTTATTTAAGAAATTTGGTAAGTTCGAGAGCTGCGCCCACGTCTCCCTCTACCTTGAGTTTTCCTGTTGTGAATGCGACTACGGGATCAAGCTTGCCGTTTATAAGTTTAATCAGGTTTGTACCGTTCATGATTATAATAGCATTGCGGTCATAATACTCATAAGGTTCAACATTCACCTTGCCATCCTTGATTTCAACGTAAAAAATGCCCTCTGCCTTTCCGACAACGTTAAACTGATAGGCAAGCGTTCCCGGAACGGAACTGACATCCACATTGCTGAATTTTTCTCTAACTGTTTCGACAATCGCTTCATAGGTCATTGCCATAATTGTTTCCTCCTGAATGTGTTAAATAATTTATACATATTTTACCATATAAAAACAACAGATTCAACAGTTTATTTATCCTTAGGTCTGGCAATAAGCGACACAACCAGACCGGAAAGTACAGCAACCGTCACTCCTCCCGCACACGCAGTGAGACCTCCGGTCACAACTCCGAGAAAACCGTCCTTGCGTATCGCCTCACGAACGCCGTTTGCAAGCGAATTTCCGAAACCTGTCAGAGGAATTGTTGCGCCGGCGCCTGCAAAATCCACAAGCTTGTCATACCATCCGAAAGCGCCGATAAGAACGCCGAGACATACAAAAAGTACAAGGATTCGCGCAGGCGTCATTTTTGTTAAATCAATAAGAAGCTGACCTACTACACATATTAAGCCGCCTATTACAAAAGCCTTTAAAAACATCATAATAAATCACCTGCTATATTTTTAACAGAAAGCAGGTGATTTATTCCTTTAAATTTTTCAGCCCTCGTCAATTGGATTTTTATTGTCTTTCTTTGATTCTCTGCCGTATTTTTCCTCAAAACCTGGGTTGATATAATCCTCAACGACTCTGCCGTCTCTGATACGAATAACTCTTTCCGCCTGTTCGGCAATTTCATTGTCGTGCGTAATAACAATAACCGTTCTTCCCTCATCTTTAAGATTATGAAGAATCTGCATAACATCTTTCGTGGAACGGGTGTCAAGATTTCCCGTAGGCTCGTCTGCAAGAATAACCGGCGGGGCAGCCGCAATAGCGCGCGCAACGGCAACTCTCTGCTGCTGACCTCCCGACAGTGCCGCGGGCAAATGGTGCATTCTGTTTCCAAGACCGACTTTTTTCAGAGCTGCCGCGGAAATCTCCCTTCTTTCCGCTCTTGAAATTCCGCGGTATACAAGCGGAAGTTCAACATTTTCAATGGCATTGAGAGACGCAATCAAGTTAAAGCCCTGAAAAATAAAGCCTATCTGCTCATTTCTTATTTCACTCATCTGATCGTCGGTCAGATCGTCAACAAGTTTGCCGTTTATGTAGTACTCGCCCCTTGTAGGTGTGTCAAGCAGACCAAGCATATTCATAAGCGTTGATTTCCCCGAACCGGATTGACCGATTATTGCAACAAATTCTCCCTCGTCAATGGTTAATGATACTCCGTCAAGAGCATTTACCTGATTTTCTCCGGGATTATAGATTTTGTAAACATCTCTTACATCAATAAGGTGCATATTCTATTCGATCCTTTCTCCCGCAACAGCTGATTTCGTTTGCGTAATATAAAAACAATACAAAAGTGTTCATTTACAAATAGTATATAATAATATTACAGATAATTATATAATTTGTCAAGAGCTTTGCATAATTATTAAAATATTATGGATAATATTTGTGAGGTGTTAAAAATGAGTATCAGCAAAGACGAATACAGTAAAATGGCAGATAAAGCAAGCCCGAACTCGCCGATAATTCTGAACTGCATTAAGGCGTTCATTTTCGGAGGTCTTATATGCACTTTCGGACAGCTTTTAAATATGCTGTTTGAAAAAGCCGGGATGTCCGAGGACGAAATCAAAATCGCCACTCCCTGTATTATAATTATTATAACCGCAATTCTTACGGGAATCGGCGTATTTGATAAAATCGCACGCCATGCCGGAGCCGGCACGATTGTTCCGATTACGGGATTTGCAAATTCCGTTGTATCCCCTGCTCTGGAATTTAAACACGAGGGAATGGTTCTCGGGACTGCGGCTCAAATGTTTTCAATTGCAGGTCCTGTAATCGTTTACGGTCTTGCCTCTTCATTTATTTACGGATTAATAATTTATATTTTCAAATTATATTAAAATCAGTTTTACAAACAAAATCCGCCGTATTTTCGGCGGATTTTGTTAATTATTAAGCCTGTTTTTCTAGAAAAATTCTTTTACCCATTTTTTTGAACAAAGCGGCTGCCGGCTTTTCAACCACATAGTAAGTTACTATCCCCAGTGCAACGGAAAAAACAAGTGAAATCAAAAGTGTGCGCAGACCGTGTTGCTGGATATAGGAAATATTTTTCTGCCAGAAAACATCTCTCAGAGTCCAGAATGCAATTTGCTGCATAACATAAATCGAATAGGAATATTTGCCAAGCGTTCCGAAAATTTTTCTGTTGAAAACGCGCGATATAACACCTTTTTGACTCAGCATACATACGAGCAGAAGCACAAACATGATTACGGCAAAGAACTGATTTTTATCCGCGTTTTCTTTTCCGATAAAGTTAATCATAAGTGCCGCTATACTTACTGCTTCGAGAACGGTTATCACTGCCGTAATTGCAGCGGATTGCATTTTTGTCGGTGAAAAGCATATTATTGACGGCATTTTTTTTATGCTTTCAAGGCAAAACGCCGTGAGGTAACCCACGCCGATTCCTCCCAACGCCCTTAAAAGCCCCAGGTTAAAAACAAATCCTACCGTTTCTCTGCCAAATCTGCCTGATGAGTAATTAACCAAGAACACATAAGAAAAATAGCATATCAAACCAATTGCAATATTAAGATGCTTTTTATTTTTTACGCATTTTAATAATACAAAATAAAATATGAGCGTCCAGAAAAACGGTGAAATATACCAATTTATTCCCTGATATTCCGTAGAAACTCCAATACATTGAAGAAACAGAACATTATAAAATGAAGTATACGGGTTTGTTTTAAATACAAAAACATTTAACAGGCAATAAATAAAAAGGACAGGCCAGAGCCTCGCAATTTTTTTGTAGGTAAACTCCTTAACGGATAAATCAGGTCTTTTGTAATAGGTTTTATATAAAAAGTAACCGGCAAGTATAAAGAAACACTCAACAATTGCACCTGCGTAAACCCAGCTTTCCGCCATCGAATTAAAATAATCCGTGCCGCCTGTGGCTTTAATTATATTGTCGTGCAGCAAGTGATGATATACAATTATAACTGCAAATACAAATCTTAAAAAATCAATATTATACAGTCTTTTTGTTTCTTTTACTCGGCTCATAATCCTTCTCCGCAATTAAAACCTGTTAAACAGGCTGTTCGTTTCTCACAATATCATACCATAAGAAGATGAGATTGTAAAGGAAATGAAAAAATTATGCCTTCGTATTAACAGTTACTTTGTTCCTGCGAATAAGCTGTAACAAAAATAATCCAAGAGATTTACAAAAACGCTATTTGTT
>CANPXD010000031.1 GCA_947585615.1 uncultured Clostridia bacterium | reverse complement strand
CTTTTCATTGCTCTTTAAAAACAGGATCCTCCTCTTAGTTACGCTTGCAAATTTATTCGGCGCTCTCGGATTCGGTTCAAATCTTGTTACATATTTCTTTAAATATGAAATACCCGAAAGTTTTCTCGGCAGCAGCGCCATCGGGGCGCTTGGGTTTTCAACAATTTTTTATATAATTACAGGTCTGCCCGGTTCTATCTCAATGCTGTTTGCCGATAAATTAAAAAAACTCTGCGGCAACAACTATATTAACGTACTCATTTTAATTCAGGTGTTCAACATAATTTTCAGAACGGCCGCATTTTTGATCGGTTATGAGGGAAAGCGCCTTTGGATCGCGATGGCGGTTATGGGTATTGCATCGCTGCCGTCAGGAGCAAATTCAATCGCGCAGACATCACTTTTCTGCGACAGTATTGATTATATGGAGTGGAAAACGGGAAAGCGAACAGAGGGCATCACGTTTTCAATGCAGACATCGTTTACAAAGATTGCAAGCGGCATTACAGCCGGTCTTTCATCGTTGGCTCTTTCGCTGCTGCATTATAAAGCAAT
The DNA here is from genome assembly GCA_947585615.1 of uncultured Clostridia bacterium. GTDB lineage: Bacteria > Bacillota > Clostridia > Oscillospirales > Acutalibacteraceae > Eubacterium_R. The sequence goes on along the minus strand of CANPXD010000031.1, from coordinate 22,335 downwards.
TGAAAGCGCGGAGGTTTATATCGGCACGCAGACTGCGGCGTTTGATAAATGGATATGGCCGCTTGTTGTGCTCACTCCCGTAGTTGCGAGTATTCTTTTTATTATCCCGCTGCTCTTTGTAAGATACGGAAACAAGGAAAAGCAGAAAGTAGAACGTGATTTGCAGGCAAGACGAGAGGGAAGAGAAGAATTGGGAGATTCTCCGTTCTATCAGAAAGAGCTTGCTCACAAATTTAAATAACAGAACCATATAAGGATAAAAGCAATCTGCTATAAAATGCGGATTGCTTTATTTGTTTCATATAGTTTAAGGACCGTGCGGCTGAAATTCAACCGCACGGTCCTTTGCTTGGATTAAAGTGTCAATTCAACTCAAACCTTACCTATACGATGGGAGCATATTCAAAGGTTTGACAATCAAGATTTATAAAGTTTCTGAAAATCCCATTGTAATAGTTTTTCTTTTCCTCATCCGTGAATTTGTTTATCTTTGAGAAGTCACGGGCATTAACAACAGAATCGTTGTTTACGTCAAGCACCATAAGGGGAACGTTAATTTCCATACCGTCCTCGGATGCCGTAACGGTCACCGTTCTCGAGAAATAGCTGTTCTGGAATTCTGCTGTAAGTTCTGTACCGATAAGTGTCTGATAATGAATATATCCGTCCTGATCGGTTTGATGCGTTATTCCGTTGATAACAACATTTGTATCCGCAATCGGATAAGTGCCTGTTGTTGCGGTCTTGTTTTCAAGAACAGTTGCTCTGAACGAGATCGTTATGGGAGTAGGAGTTCCTGAAATCTCGACTGAGTCAATACCTGTATTTCCTTTCGTTGCAAGTGAAAGCTCAGAGCCGTCCACGCTTTCTCCGCCGTTGATGAAGACCTTGATGTAAAGCGTTTCCTGATTTTCACATTCAGCAGGAAGAGGAAGATTTCCGTATGTTTCAACAGGGGACAGTGCGCTGTCGTTGCTTATCGCTCTTGCATTACTGTTTTCAACGTATTTGTACGTAGTTCCGTCCAAACTGTATGCAATACCCCAGTCACGCGGACCGTTGTTTGATGAGAGTTGCTCAAGATTGAGCGTAATGTTATTATAGCCTTTCGTTGAAGTTGTAATCAGCCAGTAACCGTTTCCTTCCGGATTATCAAGAACTCCTGTTGCGGTAAACTTGTTATCGGCGGTCCATGCTGCCTTTACGCCATACTTGCTTGTGCGGTCAAGTACGGTGGGGGATTGACCGTTGGAATACATAGCAAGCGTTCCCGCTCCCTCAAGAGCATTGACGGATTTCAAGTCAGGACTTACTTTTTCGGCGAAAGTTGTGTTGTTGTATTTGAATTTCGCAACAGTTACGCCTTTGTAATAATACGTTCTTGTATTGATAAGGCTCTGGTCGTCATCATCGCCTGCCCAGACCGAAACCGTGTATGGCTCGGATTTTGACGGATTAAAACCTGATGCAAGGGAAAGCTGAATTCCGAGTTCCGGATAAGCCCCGCTCATAACAGTATCGCCCTCTGCATTTCTTACAGTGTACTGCATTGCGACATTGCTCGGACTGTAGTATTTAACAGTTCCGTTTGTGCCGAAGTAATCGGTTGTTTTGTTTGTGTAGGGCATTTTATATTCGCCGTTGTCATCACCCGACAAAACAACATTGTTTATATAGAGATTACCTTTTGACTCACTGTTGTGAAGAGCCGTCTGCGATGAAGTGAGATTCTGTGTTGTAACAAGTCTAACATAAATGTTTTCTTTGTTATCACATTCACTTGGAAGTGTGAAATTATAATAATAGTTTTCAAGTATTCCGTTGGCAGGAAGCACCTTGTCGGACTGAATAGTGGTGAAAGCATTTCCGTCGAGGCTGTACTGTAGCGTTGCCGACATAGGACCTGACGCGGTTGTGTATGCCTGGCAGGAGAAAGCAACATTCGTATATCCTGCAGTACTCATCTTAAAGGTAAATCCACTGTCCGCAGTCCATTTTAAACCGTCATCGGGAGCGATACTGTATGCTTTGTTGTCAGCATTATATAGCGGTACATATTGGCTTGTGCCGTCCGCATATGCCGTCATATAAGCGCTTTCGTCATAAATTCCGCCGTTTGAGAACAGTTTTCCGTTGACAACGTTCTGACTGTAATCATCAAACTTGAAGCTAACAATATCCACACCCGCGAAAGTGTAGGATGCTGTTGTATTGTCACTGACAATATCCTCGTAGCTGCTATAGGCAGTAACGGTTACGCTGTCGCCTCTGCGTGCTGTTTCGGCATGGAATGGTGAGAAAGGCTCAGTGTATAGAACAGGTTCTGTTGTGCTGTCACCCGAGGTTACAGTGTAGTAAATATCTGCTCCTCCGTTATTGTCGTTCAGCGCAACAAGATCGTCGCTGAATATCGTTGAGCCGTCTGCTATGCTCACTGACGGCGCATAAAGCTTTGTAACAATGTCAAGTGATTTGCCCTTGATCGCTATGTTGTTTACTGCTGCGTCGCCGCTCAATGAGCCAATAACTCCAAGCGCACCGCTTATCTGATAATCTGATGTCGCGACCATTCTTATGTAGACCTTAACCTGATTATCGCATTCTGACGGCAGAGCAACATTATCAAATGCAATCTCCATTGATTTATTATTTATAATTGAATATGAGGCGCCTGCAACATCGGTGAAGCTTGTGCCGTCAAGGCTATACTGAAGCTTCCAGTCTCTCGGAGCTTTCTTTGTTCCTCCGAGCTTTGCGGAGAACGTTATCTGTTCATATCCCGTTGTTGATGTAACGGTTTCAAAGTAAGGATATTCGCCCCATGCGAGCAGATTTGTTTTTGACGTTCCCATTACGGGAGTCTGGTCGGAAGCATTCGTGTTGCTCGTATTGGTGTATAAATCCGCCGAGCCGCTCCACTTGATTTCTGCCGGATCTGTTGCATTTACGGATGCGTACAGTTCGGAAACAGACTGATTGTCACCTGATGTAGCGTCATAATAATAGGAAGCTCCTGTTGCATCCGCGTTTACAAGCTTTGAGGAATCAACTGTATAGTCATAATCCCAGCTTGCGATGCTCTTTGTGATTCCTTCAGGCTTCTGACCTGCTTTTACAACACATTCGTTTGACTGCAGAGAGCCTGTGAACAGAACATCGTTGCCTGTAACGGTGAGCGTGATTACAGAGCCGACATCGCTTGTATCGGGAGTATAGGTGTTTTGTATTGCTCCGTTAATAGCAGTGCCGTCCTTATACCACTGATAATTTACGCCGTCTCTTATCGGATTGCCCTGACTGTCTGCAAGCGATGAAGTGATTTCCGATCCCGCATATGTAAACTCGGGAATGTAAAGAGAGCCTGTAGAAACAGTGCCGGGTACTATCTGAAATTCAACTGTCCTGCTTGAGCCGGCATAGCGGTTGATACCCGTTATAGTAACGGTCGCCGTTCCCACATTGGTATTGTTTGCATATTCAAGCGTGTAGTCATATCCCTCTTCGAGAGCCTGTGTTCCGAGCGCTGTCGAGTTATATGTTACGTTTACGTTCGGAGTGATTTGCGTGCCCGTGTATTCCTGATTTGGAATGGAATCTATGTTTACGCTGTTGAGAGATCTTGTTGAAATCTGTGAATCTATCCAGTTGTTTCTCGTTACAAACCAGTTTGTGAAATTCTGTTTGGTAGCGCTGACATCGTAAGCGCTTGTGCTGTATCCGTTGAAGCGTACAAAATTCATTGTTCCCGTATACTGAATTTCATTGCAGTAAAAATCCATGGAATGAAGCCTGCCGCTGTCGGGCGCATTTCCTAACAATATCTGGGTAGCAGGTTTAACTCTGTTATACCAGTAATCCTCTGCCATTGCCCAGAAATCGGAGCAGTTTGTTGCAAGAGCGCCGTAGAATGAGCGCGGAACCTGACTGTCAGTTGAATATGTTTGAGTTGAATCATCAGCTTTAAAACGGTATATACGCGTATTTTTGGTGTACCAGCCCTCTGGAGAGGTCCAGCTGCTGCCCCATCTCTCACCGCTTGTGTTATATCCGATGCAATTATCCATATCCCATATAGGACCGGCATAAATCATACCGTCAACCAAGTCGGAATCCTTGTAGAAATACGTTGAGGACGTGGAGGAGTCCATATTTTTGAAATATTCCTGTGTCCAATAATAGAGAACCGCTGAATTTGCGTCGAGAAAATCAGACCATTTTTTACCCTGATATTGTGTCGCCGGAGCAGGGTTGTTGATTAAAATGGTTGTTGTGCCGCCCAGAATGTTGCTTCTCTTAACTTTATAAGTTCCTGAAACAGATTCGCTGGGTACAGTACCATTATTATAAACTGATCCGCCAAGCGCATAGAGAAGATCATAGCAGTACGTCGTCATTTCCTTTGTCATATAATCACAGCTCTTCGCAAATGTCCAGCCCTGTCTGTTATATGCACAAAATCCGGTGTTTTCCTCAAGCCACCTTTGGGAGATTTCAAGGTCAATAATATAACCTCCAGTAATATCAGTGGGATTGGTTAAATCAGGGGAATAGTGATAGTTCCCTATACCCTCGGCAAAAGTGTTTGTGTTGCCGGGAGAATCGGTATTTGTGAGCGCGGCACGGTGTCTTACCACGGGACTATTGATACTGAAATCAGCAGGCGTGAAAATGCCCGTTTGGGGATCGGTTGTTCCGTTTGCGATTTCGAGATTTTCATATGCGTCGGTAATATCCACACGGGAAGACTTTATTTCAGGCTTGTCAACAAGCTGATACGAACCCATATAGTGACCTTCACAATAGAGGTCAACCGGTTTAACGCCGCTCTGATATTTCACTCCGATGTAATCCGCGAAATCATATGTAACACGGTTTTTCAGCATGGAAACCATATTGTCTTCACCGCCGCTGAGGAGAACCCATTTTTTGCCCTTGCCCAGACCGAGCAGAGAAGTTGAAGATGACAGCTTGATATTATAAGAATTCTTGTTGCCGGTTGTACTGAATGTCCCGTTTCCGTGTCCGCTTATTTTATCAAGTCCGCCGTTGTAGTCGATTTTGCCGTCAGAAGTAACAACCTTGATTGATCCCGTCTCGGAAGCAACATGGTCTGTTGACGTGTTTACCGTCTTCATAGAGCCTGAAGCGGTGTTGATGTAAACGGTGCCGACAAGGTCTGATTTAACGACGTAGAGATTGTAACTGTTGTAACCCAATGTAACGGAGTGTTTTACATTATATGACGTGCCTTCAAAAATGTTTGTCGGCATACCGTTCTGAATGTCCTGTCCGTCAATCTTGAATATTTGTTCCGTTGTATATAACCTTAGAGCGCTGAGGTCTGCAGTTGTAGGCAAAAATAGATAATATTCGGTGCTTGAACTGTTTATTATTGTATGTGCCTGAACAAGTCCGAGTGCCGTTACGGTTGAAGAACCGTTATCTGTAGTTACCGTGGTCTGAGAGGCGTCTGTTATGACACTGTCAGGATCTGCCCACAGTTTGATTGTGTGTACATTCTGTTCATTGACAGCTGCGCCGGTGGAAAACGTTGTAAAGAAAAACGTTGTCAGCATAAGTGTTGCCGCGAGTATCACTGAAAGAACTCTTTTAAAACTGTTTTTCATTTTAAACCTCCCTAAAAGCCTATTATGCCATCTTTACTTCGGCGGTACCTTTTGTTCTTGTGAACGATACAACCTTGTTGTTGCTTTTATTGCTTCCGTCTGCTCTGACTTTATAGCATTCAACCTTGCTTGTGATTTCATTGCTGAATTGTCTTCCTAATTTCGTGCAGTCTATTGAGCTGTCCGAATAAAAGAACCTTCTTGACGCAACGGGGGATTCGCAAATAATCGTATTGCTGTCATCAGGATTTTTGTAGTAGAGTGTGAACTTAAAATTGTCACGTGTGTCTGTATCGGCGGATATGGAAGCCTGTTCGGAATCGGGATGAACATCAGATACCTTGTATCCGAATGCTTTTATTTTTCCGCCGTTTATTTTAAATGTTTCATTAGGTTTGAGTTCTTTTTTTAATCCGTCCTCAAGCTGATTCATTGCCCTGACTTTGAGAGAGGATTTTGTGAGCGCTGTTACGGTCAATTCTCCGCCTGATACGATAATGCTGTCTGATGCGTCAATACCGTCTGCCTTAGCGGAATTGAGCGTAATCTTTCCGTCACTCTGCTCAAAATTGTCACAGCGGATACAGTCTCCTCCGGAGGAAACATTGAGAGCGCCGCTTTCAACATTTACTGTTGAAATACTGTATATTCCCCGCGCACCCTCCATATTTACGGGAGTCTCCAGATTAAGATTTACATTCTTTATTTTGATGCTCTTAACGGAATTTATTGCGCAGTTTGAATTGTTTTTGTGAATAACATTACATTGACCGTTTCCTCTGATTGTGAGCTTCGACTCGTTATAGATAACGCCCTTTACATCTGAACCTGAGGCACTGAATGTGCTCTTTGTACCTGTCGGAAAGGAGAGGTCAAGATTAGGAGACACGCCGTCATAATTTTTGGAAAGCTCTTTGATTTGATCCTGTGTAGGGCCTTCGGGCATCGCACCCTCAACTTCCTGCGTATCACTGTTATTGACGCTCATATTGATATTGTCTATAAATAGAAGGGTGCTTGCCTGCTCATTCACAATGTTGACATTTTCAAAACGGATTTCCGATTTGTCTGTAGCGGCCATTTTAACAACCATCTGACCGTGCCACACGCTTGGTGACTGGTCTATAACAAAATTACCGCTGCCTGTGATTGTGAGAACGCCGTTTTTAATGGCAACCTGATGCTTGCTGTCGTTATTTACAGTCGCTCCCGAATTCTTTTCAAGAGTTATTCTGACAGCCGTATCTGCGGGAATTTCGGGCTCGGGTTCTTTTCCGCCTGAACCGCTTCCGGTGTTTGAAGCAGGAGCGGTAGTAGTTGTGCTATTTTCATCACTGCTTGGCTGCTTGGTAGTTACCTTGTTCTTTTCCAGCTGTTCTTCAACTTTTTCTTTAACTGTCTTATTGTTTGAGTTTACAGGTGAAATTGAAACAATTGTTCCGTTGCTGAGCTTTGCCGAATATATTCCGTCGCTGTCCTTCGTGACCTCGATTGTTTTGTATCCGTCCGTGCTGTCATCAGCCGTTAGACAATAAAAGGTGACTCCGTTTGAATCCGTAAGAGTTGATATGACAAAAAATTCCTCTTTATTGCCGTTGCCGTCAATATCGTATGTATCCTCAAATGCAACCATATTTCCGTCTGCGTCGGCATAAACGCTGTAAACAACCGGCTTATTCTCTTCATCATAGACAAGAGCGAAATTTCCGCTTTCGTCCTTCTGAATTCTGACAAAGCTTCCGAGATCGGAATAGTTCTCTTCTGTAAGAGCGTTGCCCGAGGAATCATTCGCTGACAGAATGTATCCGCCGATTACTGTTTCTTCGTCCTTATCAAAAAGCGGAACAAGCTCAAGCTGGTTTTTGTTGCTGTCAGTAACGTTAAACTTAATGATTTCATCTTCAACGGCAACAACAGCGGGAACGGTCGTTTCTTCCGTTGTCTGCTCTCCGCCTGATTGCTCAGCCTGCGGTTTGCAGGCGGCAAAAACGGAAAGAATAAGCAGCACCGCCATTAATACCGTAATGATTCTTTTCTGACTCATTTTTTCTCCTTGTATTGGAATAGAAATGGTGTTTTTATTGGAAATGGAAACTTCTTGTAAGCGTTTCCGCGGAAAGCATTACCTTCAGGTTGCCGTTCATTGCTCTGACGTCATCAAGAAGTTCTCTCATATTGTCATCGTTTTTTAGATTAACTGTGTACGAAAGTTCAAAGAGCGCTCCGAAATCAACGGTTTTAACTCTTTCAAGCTTATAAAAAGTTGTGTATTTCTTAAGCGTTTCATCAAATGCGCCTACATAATTGAGTGTTTCGGGAACTGTAATCCTGAGTGTGTATGTATTTCCTTTTTTGCCTGCGTAGTTGGTAAAATGCAGAATAAGGATAACGGCAAGAATTACAATCGTTGCGAGCGCCGCATAAAACCAGTATCCCATACCGCAGGCAAGACCCATAACAACGCTCATAAACACAAAAGCAATATCCTTGGGGTCTCCGGGCGCAGAACGGAAACGGATAAGAGCAAATGCGCCTGCAAGGCTGAACGCTCTTGCAACGTTATTCCCTACGAGCAGAATAACAAGACCTACTATGGGCGCAAGAAGAATCAGACACACACAGAATGCCTGGCTGTAGCCCTCTTTTTTGTGTGTGATAACGTATACGAGGCTGATAATAAAGCCTATAATTATCGAGCAGGCAAGTATTTCAAGCACACTGGGAATTGTAAGCGTTTCCGCAACGGAGCTTGAGGTTAATGCGTAAATAAAATCGTTCATAATCAAATCTCCCTAAAATAATCAAAGTCGACCTTATTGCCGTTTTTATCCGTTAGGCAATAATTCAGTTTATGTTCTTCGGCATCTTTTTCATACTTGACACCGTATTTTGAAAATCCGTGGCTGAAAAGTTCTTTTTCACTCAGCAGTCTGGCAAGCCACAAGGGGATAGCTCCCAAAATTTTAATTTCCATGATATACACATTGTCAGGCAGAAGAAGCTCATCTTCATCGCTTTCCCCGAAGTGAAAATCGTGACGCCTTGTTCTTACATTTCGGTCAAACGTCATTCGGAAATCCTTATTGTCTTTGCCGAATAGGGCAAGCCTGTCGTACTGAACATAGAGAGCAGGTTTAACCTTGTTGCGCTTGAAATAATAAGCAAGTTCCTTTGAAACCTGAGTGCTGAGATAATCCTTTGTCTGCGGCAGGATACCATCGTTTACAAACGGATCAACCTCGCGTATTCTGAGCTTGATACGGCGTTTGTTGCCGACCCCGAGTCCCTTTTTCTTAAGCTCCATAAATATTTTTTCATCAGGGTCATTTTTATCGTAATAGGAACGCAGACGCATTTTTTCCTTATAAACGGGTCCCGATGAGTTGTGCCTTATGACATCGTGATTTTCCGTATCATAGTATATGCTATAAATTCTGTACTCATTATTGTCTATACAATATGGATCAAGCTCCATATGTTCAAGCAAAATGGGCAGAATCTCATCAAGCTTTTCCTTTGTAATCAGGTATTTTTTCTCGTACCGTTTAAAGGTTGCTATTGCCAGATAAATCACCTCCGTTTCAATCTGATTTATAGCAGACATTTGCAGTGTTCATAAATGAACGTTGCTGAACTGTCTGAAAATTTATAATCACAGAATACACCGCGAAGTACGCGCATCAGGCGGACTGCTCGTCGCATTCAAAAATTATATGTATTTTTAACGCTTGTTCAAGTGAGCGAAAGGCTTGCGGAAAGAGGAAAATGGTCGCTTGGGTAAACGCCGTCATAAGTATCGGTTACCACCTTGAAGGCGTTTACCTGAATGCCTGTTTTTGAAATCATCAGATAATCAATGCAGTCGATGTTGAGCGCTTTTCCCCAATTTTGGTATGTGCAGCTTTTAACTGTTTCATCAAGCTGATATTTCGCGTCAAGGAAATACTTCGTTACGCTTTTATAAGTTTCCGAATCCTCTGTTGCGTTGAAGTCTCCCATTATCATAGAGGGAAGCGAGCCGAACTGCTCAATCTTGTCAAGAACGACACCGATACCGTTTATGCGCGCTTCGTCGCTTATATGATCAAGATGGGTGTTGAAGACAACGAATTCCTTTCCCGAAGCGTTTTCGCTGAGAATAACGTAACTGCAGACGCGGCAAAAAGCAGAGCCCCAGTCCTTGCTTATTTTTTTCGGTGTTTCGGAGAGCCAGAACGAGCCTTTGTCAATAAGCGTATATAAATCGGTTCGGTAAAAAATAGGGCAGCCCTCGGATATTGGAGAGTTGTCACGGTATGTAATCACTGAGTCGTAACCGGGGAGTGTATCACAAAGATAACGGTAGTGCCACTTGGTTGATTCCTGAAAGCCTATTATTCCGGGATTTTCCTTTTCAATATTCTTAACGATAAGATCGGCTCTGTAAAACCAGCTTTTTTTGCCAAGATCGGTAGGACTTATGCAGCGCAGATTACAACTCATAACTCTTATTTCGTTTGCGCTCTGCTCAGATGCCGTTATCTGGCGCTTCTGCACTCTGTATTGAGGATAATACATAAATATCGCGCCGCACCAGCAGAGAACAGCGGCAAGCAGAACGGCAGCTACGGAAAGAATGATTTTTTTGATTTTTTTCATATTTCAGCACCTTACCACAAACAAAATTCAAGCAAAAAAACAACTATTCTTAACAATTTATTCATAAATAATATTATTATGCCACTAATATTATAATTAATTTACATAATTAGTCAAGCATATTAAAAGAATTTTCATATTTTGTGTCGAAAAATGTGTATATAAAATTATGGAAATAGAAGAGACTGCCGTGTGACTGTTTCTCCTGTATTAATACCGTATATAGACGCACATCTCATTTTCTCCTCTGTTTGCCCATTGAAAGTAGGGTATGAATTTCAGTTTAACCGCTTTTTCTTCGGAGGGCGCGTATTCATAGTAAAGTTTTGAGGTGCCGATCCGTTCTCTGTATCCTCTTGCAAGGATCGCTTCGCCGTCGAAATTGAATTTCGGATTGTGAGAAAGACGAAGCAGATGCAGGTCGCTGCCGTTATCCTTCTCCTCGAGACAATATACAAACGGACCGCGCGTAACGGCGACCTTTCCGATATTTTCCCTCACATTCGGATTGCATTTCATAATTTTAATTTCAGGTTTAAAACAAGCGGTAATTTTACAGTCGTTTTCAATATCAAAATATGCGTAACCTTTTTTTATGTAGGGATTTTTAATGCTGAAAGAGAAATTGCTGCACCAGCAAGGAATCCGCAACGCTAAAGTGAACGGAGTTTTTGCGTTGATTATCATTTCAACGTTCCCACTCTGAAGATAATCGGATAGGATTGTGATGTCCGCTTTGTCAGTGATAACCTCGGAGCTTTGATACAGATTTACAAAAACGGTGTTTTCCGTTTCGGTGAAGCAGTATTCACCGTAATCGGATATGAGCCGTGCGATGTTCGGAGGGCAGCAGGCACAGTCAAACCACTTTTGACGTATGGGTTTAACGTGGCTCTTGCGCGAATCCAAACGGCAGGCAAGGGGATTTACCTCGAGGGGATTGACATAAAAAAACGATTTTCCGTCCTGCGACATTCCGGAAAGTATGCCGTTATACAGGCACTTTTCCATAATATCGGCGTATTTTGAATCAAAATCAGCCTGAAGCATTCTTCTTGCGAAAAAAACGAGACCTATTGACGCGCAGCTTTCGGCATATGCAAGGTCGTTCGGAAGATCGTAGTCGAATGTAAATGCTTCGCCGTCCTTGGTTGCGCCGATTCCACCTGTTATATACATTCTTTTTAATGTGATATTGTCAAAAAGCTTTCTGCAGGCTGCAAAAAGCGCCTCGTCTCCGGTATATTTTGCCGTATCCGCCATTCCGCTGTAAAGATAAACGGCTCTTACTGCGTGACCGATTGCTTCTGTTTGTTCCCTTACGGGAATATGAGCCTGATTGTATATGTAATTCAGTTCATTTCCGCTGCTTTCTCCGCGCTCAGTGTCAAAATAATAAGGCTTTGTACCTCTGCGGTCTATAAACAGGCGTGCCGTATTCAGGTATTTTTCGTTATCGGTGACCTCATACAGTTTAATGAGCGCCATTTCCGCAATCTCATGTCCGCCGTATCCCTCTTTTCCGTGCTCACCGAAAGTGTCGCATATCAAATCGGCAAAGGCGCATGCTGCCCTGAGCAGTTTGTCTTTTCCTGTGGAACGGTAATAGCTAACGGCGCTTTCCGCAAGATGACCGAAGCAGTATAATTCATGGTGATCACGAAGATTCGTAAATGCTTTTTCGGGATTGTTTATTGTGTAAAATGAATTAAGATAGCCGTTTTCTGCCTGAGCGGAGCAAAGCAAATCAATAGCTTCGTCGGCAAGTCTTTCTAATTCGGGATCGGGGTGATTTTGAAGCGAATAGCCGACCGCCTCAATCCATTTTGTTAAATCGGAGTCCTGAAACACCCAGCCGAAAAAGGAATTACTATCGTCGTTTTCAGGAGAGTAGTACCATTTGTCGGTTGGGAAAGTTTCTGTTTTTTCACCATTTCTGCGCTTTTCCAGAATTTCAGCCGCAAGGCGGTAATTTCTCATGCAGTAGCTCGGTTCCGCACCGTCAATATTGTCGTTCAAGGCGTTCCACTGATATGGAATAACCTCGTCTCTGATAAGTTCGATTTTTTCTTTCCAAAATTTGTCTGTTATTGTGACATTTTTATTTGACACGGGTCTTGAATAGTTCATTTCGCCGCCTCCGTTCATTCTTCGATATTATAATACATACAAGGCGCAATGTAAATAAGTTAAAATCAGTGATAATTATGCTTTTCAGAATTACACATTGTATGGTATAATAAATACTGTTCCGCGGAGGTGCATTGAAATGTATGAATTGATACGGATTACAGACAGCAGTTATTATATACAATGTCCTGCAAAGATCGGACTTGTCCGTTTGAACGGGCAGGATGTCTGCCTGATCGACAGCGGAAACGACAAAGAAGCAGGGCGAAAAGTCAGGCGAATACTTGACTCAAACGGCTGGAAATTAAAAGCGATTTACAATACTCATTCAAACGCCGACCATATCGGCGGAAATAAGTACCTTCAGGCAAATACGGGGTGCAAAATTTTTGCGCGCGGTATTGAATGCGCCTTTACGAGGCATACGCTTCTTGAACCGTCTTTTTTGTACGGAGGCTTTCCGTTCGCGGAGTTAAGACATAAGTTCCTTTTGGCACAGGAAAGCGGCGCAGAATATCTCACGGAAGAGAAGCTGCCTCAGGGAATGGCGTTAATTGATTTACCCGGTCATTTCTTTGATATGGCAGGCTTTCGCACGCAGGATGATGTTGTTTATCTTGCCGACTGCCTTTCAAGCCGCGAAACGCTTGATAAGTACAAAATAGGCTTTATTTACGACGTCGGGGCATACATCAAGACTCTTGAAAAAGTGAAAAAAATGGAAGCGAAAATGTTTGTGCCGGCACACGCAGATCCTGCTGAGAGTGTCTCGGAACTTGCACAATATAATATCGAAAAAGTGTGTGATACTGCCGAAAAAATTATGGAATTGTGTGTAGAGCCGATAAGCTTTGAGATGCTTTTGCAGAAGCTTTTCGTGGAATATGAGCTTAAGATGAATTTTGAACAATATGTGCTTGTCGGCAGCACCGTAAAATCATATTTGTCTTGGCTTAAAGATACGTGCAGAATTCATGCCGAATTTGAAAACAATATGCTGCTTTGGAAAAAAGTGTAAAAAACAATGAGCACGAAAAATACCGCGCTCATTGTTTTTTGTTAAATTATGCAGCAATATCGCAGCCGTCTATTTTCAGTCCTTTCAGCTCACCACGCCTTTTCTCAACGCGGCGGTTGTGCTTTTCTGCGAGGGAGCGTCGCTTTTCTTCCTTGTCTTTTTTTGCTTCTCTTATAAGAAAAAACGCGCTCACAATCAAAAAATAGACGACGATTTCTGCTATGAACAGAATTCTCATCTGAATTCCGGTAAGCTTGTCAAAAAGCCGGAAAGGAAGCGCCATTGCGACGAATCCTGTCAGAACAGCCGCCGCGGAGATGATTATTGCATTAATGATTTTTTTCATTTTGAATTCCTCCCAAAATCGTTTTTTTCTTTACAATTCAATTTTATCAGGAGGAAATTTAAATGCAACGGTTTAGCCGATATAAGTCCATAAAACAGGACACAGCACAATAAACAGTACAATTTAATATATTGCGCTTTTTAAAGCTTTGATTGCGCTGCTGAAATTTTTTTGCCCGACTGCTCCTGTATTAAAGATAAGCGTTATATTTTTGCCGTCGAAGTTTTCAACGGAGACGGCAATTCCTGCTTTTTGAAAGATGCCGGGGTCTTTGCTGAAAGGAAGCGAGAGGATAACCTGAAGGGCGTTTTCACTGATTTCAACATCCGCGTTTTTAAATTCGTCAGACAAAAGCAAAGCAAAGGCTTTAGCCTTTGAAGTATAAAAACGTCTCGTTTTTCTTATTTGTGCTTTCAGACGTCCGTCGCGAATATACTGACAAAGGGCAATTTGTTCCGTTTTTCCTGCCGTCTGATTGTATCTTCTGATATTTTTTTTGTATTTTTCTGCGAGTTCGTCAGTCAGAACCATAAAGCTTATTCTTATTGAAGGCAGAAGAAGCTTTGAAAAAGAGCCGAGATAGACAACATTTTCACCTCCCGCAAGCGCATACAGAGAGGGTACGGGAACGCTGTTGTACTGAAAATCGCTTTCGTAATCATCCTCAATTACAAGAGAACCTGTTTGGGCCGAATAATTCACAAGCTCAATACGCCTTTTGTTCGGCATAATATCTCCTCTTGCGTTCATATGCGAGGGGGATACGTAAATTATTTCGGCGTCTTTATATCTGTATCTAACATCAAAGCCGTAATCGGAAAACAGACCTGCCCCCTGAATAAAGCTTTTATCGGGAAAGGATACGGTTCCTCTGTTTTCGATAAGTGAGCAGAAAATTCCCAGAAGGCTTTGCACTCCGGCGCCGATTACGATACGCCCGGGCGAAGCGGCAACGTTTCTTTTTTCCCTGATGTAATCCGCAAGAACCGTTCTTAAGTCCTCTTCTCCCTGAGGTTCGCCGTAGCTGAGCATTCTCTCACTGTGGCGAAGCGCGTTTTTCATATATTTGCGCCAAACGTCAAACTCAAAGCTTTCGTTATCCGCACCTCCGCTTTTAAAATCAAATTCAGGCGTACGGATTTCGGTTTCAGCATTTTCGGCAGTCGGTCTTGCCGCGTGGTAGGAAACATAGTATCCGCTTTGAGGCTCGCTGATTATGTAGCCGTCTGCCTCAAGCGCAAAGTAGGCGTTCTGGACAGTTGTGCGGCTTACGGAAAACAGAGCGGCTGCTTTCCGTATTGACGGTAGTTTGGCGCCTGTTTTTATTTGTCCGTCATTTATCTGCTTCTTAATATGATTATATAAATCGTTATACTTACTCATAAACTGTACCTTAAAAAAATGTTAATTTTGGGTATATAATTAGTGACGATTTTATTCTATACTATTTTTGTAAGTCAGTCAATACCTTAAAAATATGCAGGAATCATAATATGAAAAAATGTGCGCTTATAAATGACCTTTCGGGGTTCGGGAAATGTTCACTCTGTGTTGGGATACCGATTATTTCCGTTTTCGGAGTTGAGGCCCACCCTTTGCCGACTGCTGTTTTGTCCAGTCAGACAGGCTACAACAGTTATGAAAAGGTCGATTTAACGGATAAGATAAATGATTTTTTTTACGAATGGAAAAAGCTCGGTGTAAGCTTTGACGGAATTCTGACCGGATATTTTTCTGACGAACGGCAGGTAGATGCTGTGCTTGATTTTGTCCGTGAGCAGAGCGCCTTTCTTCTTGTTGATCCCGTAATGGGCGATTCCGGAGTAAGATATAAAGGCTTTTCTCAGTCGCTGTGCAGTAAAATAAAAGAACTTGCTCTTTGTGCCGATATAGTGACTCCAAATGTCACTGAGCTTTATCTTCTTACAGGAGAGAAAGATTTGAAAACAGGAGCTGAAATTTTGCTCGAAAACGGCGTGAAAACAGTGATGGTAACAGGAATTCAGGAAAATGGTAAAATTGGTAACGCTATATTTGAAAGGAATTTCTGCGAAACCTTTTTTCTTCCGTATTCAGGGATAAGCTATTCGGGGACGGGAGATTTGTTTTCCGCCATCGTCATGGGCAGTGTTCTGTCGGGCAGCAGTGCGTATGACGCGGTTAAAACTGCCGCTCAATTTATTTCGCTTGCAGTTGAAAATACCGATTCGGTTGACAGAAATGACGGAGTGGATTTTGAAAAATTTTTACACTTGCTTGTCGGTCGGGAGGGGAAATTTTGAAAAACAGTAAAATTAAAATTATAACCATGACAGCGCTTTTTACCGCTCTTGTAACAATAGGAACCGTTGTTATACAAATTCCCGTTCCCGGAAAAGGATACACGCATTTCGGGGATTCAATGATTTATCTTGCTGCGTGTATTCTTCCTGCTCCGGCAGCATGCTTTGCGTCGGGCGCCGGCGCGGCGCTTGCGGATCTGCTGACCGGATATGCGATATATGCGCCTGCTACTTTTATAATAAAAATACTCAATACACTGCCTTTTGTTCTTGCGCGGATTCATATGAAAAAGAAAAATACCGACGACAGAATCCTTACCCCTCAAACGGTGCTGATGCTTGTTCCGACAAGTTTTGTCACGATTTTCGGCTATCTCATTGCCGAATACATAATGTTTGGCAGCAAATTTGCCGTCGTTTCGGCAATTACGGGAGGCTGGCTGCAGCCGACAGGCAGTCTTTTGGCGTTTCTTGTGATTGCCGCTGCTCTTGATAAAATAAAATTTAAAAGCAAAATATTAAATCAGCTTTGATGTCTGAAAGGAGAAAAAATTATGGAAACAGATATTGTTTACAGACTGAGAGACGGAGTTTACCTAAACATCACCAACAAATGCCCATGCCGCTGCGCGTTTTGCATACGGTCGCAGGGAGACGCCGTGGG
This sequence comes from uncultured Clostridia bacterium, assembly GCA_947585615.1. Lineage (GTDB taxonomy): Bacteria > Bacillota > Clostridia > Oscillospirales > Acutalibacteraceae > Eubacterium_R. The sequence goes on along the minus strand of CANPXD010000031.1, from coordinate 5,630 downwards.
TGATGCAAAACGCCTCTGGTTTGAAACCGACCCGACAATTGAGGAAATAAAAAACGCAATAGACAGCTTTGATTTTACAGATGTAAAGGAGGTCGTTTTTTGCGGCTACGGCGAACCGACCAACGCATATGATAATCTGATTGAAACAGCAAAATATATCAGAAAAACGCTCCCAGGAATCAAAATACGACTGAATACAAACGGTCTTTCGGATTTGATAAACGAAAAGCCGACGGCAAAGGAGCTTTGCTCTGTGCTTGACAGTATTTCTATATCGCTAAACGACACCACATCGGAAAAATATGATAGAATTACAAGAAATATTTATCCCGGCAAGGCGTTTGACGCGATGCTTGATTTCACGAGAGCGTGTGTTAAATACTGCGACGATGTCAGGATGACGGTGGTTGATGTTATTCCCGAGGAGGATATAGAGCTTTCAAAAAAAATATGCGAGAGCTGCGGTGCAAAATTCAGAGTTCGTTCTTTTTCAAAAGGGCAGTAGCGCTTATTCAACAGGCAATGCGATAGGGAATATTTCCCGCACGCATTGCCTGAATTTTATTGCCTGAATTTTGTTGAATAAAACTAAAAATATTTCTTCAATCTAATAAAATTCGTTTAAAAATTACAAAATGTAATAATTTTTACTTAAAATCTTGACATTTGAGATTTGGCGTTGTATTATTTACTGCGAAAGCTTGTAATATAATTATAGTTAAATATAAACTTTTTATTAAATATAAACAATTTATTAACTATTTATTAACAATTTTTAAGTTTATAGCCGGCGCGCGTGATAAAACATCATGTAAACGGTGGAAAGAGACGTTGGAATGACAGATTATGAATTAAAAAAGCTTGGCAGAAAAGAACTTCTTGAACTCCTTATCAAACAGACGCAGCGTACAGAAGTGCTTGAAGCACAGCTTACCGAGGCAAAGCGTCAGCTTGAGGATAAACGAATCGTTGTTCAGAATGCGGGCAGCATTGCTGAGGCGGCACTTCAGGTAAACGGCGTATTTGAGGCGGCACAAGCTGCCGCACAGCAGTATCTGGACAATATTCAGTTATGCAGTATGCGCTGTGATAAAATGCTTGAGGACACCAAAAGACGCTGCGAAGCTATGGAGAAAAAGGCTGAGGAAAAGGTTTTTGCTCTCAAGGCGGACGTTGAACGCCTTTCGGCTGAGTGGAAAAATAATGATTGATTTGGGAAACAGTCTAAATGAGCGTTGATAAAAACAAAAATAGAGACGGCATTTCTCTTCCGAATTCAAAGCAGCTTGAAAAGGAACTTATGCGTGTTGAATACAGAAAGAGCTGCAAAAGTATTGCAAAGAATGCTTTGACTGTTCTTCTTGTAACCGCTTCCTTGCTTGTTCTTTTGAATAATTTGCTTTTGCCTCTTGTAAAAATAGAGGGCAACTCCATGTCTCCCTCTGTTAATAACGGAAGCATTGCCGTCGTTTTAAAGCACACCGACCTCGACAAGAGCGATATTTGCTGTTTCTATAATGATAACATAATGCTGTGCAAGCGTATTGTCGCAAGCGCAGGCGATGTTGTTAATATTGACGAGGACGGAAATGTTTTTGTAAATGGAGTACAGCTTTCAGAGCCGTATATAGATAAAAAAAGTTTAGGCAAATGCGAGATAGAGTTTCCATATGTCGTTCCGGATGACTCTTATTTTGTTATGGGAGACAATAGAGCAACCTCGATTGACTCAAGAAGCTACGAAATCGGCTGTGTTCCTACGGACAGAATCGTCGGAAAAATGATTTTCTGTATCTGGCCGATTTCGGATTTCGGTATAGTCGACTGAGCGGCACTTTCCTTATTTAATTTTTAATCATTTATTATATTTGGTCCTGCGGTGACAAATTTATTTTGGCTTTAAAATATGCTGTTCTTTTGGAAAGGGAAGGCATATTTTTAGAGATATAGAAATTTTTTTTCAAAGGAGATTATGCAATGAGAAAGAAATCTTACTTAATGAAAATCGTTTCTTTAATGCTTGTCCTTGTTTTAGGATTAAGCATGGCGATCCCCACAATGGCAGCCGGAGGTAAATATTCAATTACCATTACGCCTGCCGACAAATTCACTTGGGAAAACACTGACAACGGACGCTTCGTTGCCTATCAGATTTTTTCCGGTGTTTATACTGAAGACCCGGTTGTAGAAAAAGGCGAAGAGAATCAGCTCGCCGATATTACATGGGGCACAGGTATCAACGGAGATACATTTGTTCAGGCTTTACTTGCCGGCGACGCCTCCGACAGTTTTTACAAGGAATTCCAGACGGCTCTTAATGCTGTTACAGAAAACTACTCCAAAAACGGTAAAGATTTAAATGACCCTGTAATTAAAGCTGCTTATCAGAAAGACCAGGCGGCAGCGGTTGCAAAGGTTCTCAGCAATCATCTTTCAGCGGATGACGCTTCGTTTGTTATCCAGTTCACAAGAGTAGCGGCAAAGTATGTTACAGCAGTATCAAAAGAAGCTGAATATGTTGCACCTAATTTTGAAATCAAGGATCTTGACCCCGGTTATTATCTCGTAAAAGATACCTATACCCCTTCAGGTCTGGATGCTGTTTCACAGTATATTCTTGACGTAGCCCGCGACCGCAATATTCAAGTCAAGGCAGACGTTCCCACTGTTGACAAGAAAATCAACAGGAATGACGTTGTTACGGAAAACGGCATTTATGAAATCGGCGAGGACATCGAATTTGTAATTACGGGAACGCTCCCTGTCAACTATGGTGTTTATGACGAATATTTCTACAAATTTATAGATACGCTCCCCGATACGCTTACATATCACGGAAATCTTAAGGTAATTGCAAGAAATACTCTTGACGACGGTTCAGAAAGCGATGTTGATATTACAAAATTTGTACAAGAGAATATTAGTGGTCAGATTCTTAACTTCACTGTTGAAAACCTCAAAGCCCAGGAAATTGCAGAACTTGTTGAAATAACTTCTCAGACTAAGATTATTGTTACATATAATGCTTACATCAACGAAAATGCAGTTGCAGGTGCTCCGAATTTAAACAAGGTACACCTTGAATTTTCAAATGACCCGAATTCAGAAAGCACGGGTAAGACTTCCGACACTCCTGATGACGACGCAACGGTTTATACCTTTGGTCTTGATATTTCAAAGCAAAATGCTGACGAAGAAAAACTCGGCGGCGTAGGATTCAAGCTTTACAAGAAGGTTCTTAAAGCGGAGAGTGCCCCCGACAAACCCGAATATGAGGATCAGTATGCTATTCTTACGAAGACAACCGATGAATCAGGCAGAACTGTTTATAAGCTTGTAAACAGTGACGATGCGCCCGTATGGACAACAGATCCCAACGGTGCGGGTGTAATTGAAGCTTTCACATCAAGTGATCCCGATACGCTCGGTCAGCTTATAATTGACGGTCTCGGAGCAGGTACATATTATCTTAAAGAGACAACAAAGCTTGACGGCTACGACACAATGAAAGATATTGAGGTTGTGATTACCGTTACGGATGACGATGACGGCAATCCTCAGGTAAACGTTACAATCGCTGACAACAGAGATGATGCGCTTGTAAACGGTGCGCACCTTGATAATTCCAGAGAGAATCTCACTTTCATTAACTATAAGGCATCCATTCTTCCCAGCACAGGCGGAATCGGTACTGTAATATTCTATGTTGCAGGCACGGCTCTTCTTGTAGGCGCAGTGGTATTTCTTATCATTTCCGCTAAAAAGAAGAAGAAGGCAACTGAATAATCCTAACTCGTATTAGTAACGTTGCTCCCGGAAATGTTTCCGGGAGCAACGGCAAGGAGAGATCTGTATGAAAAAGCATTTACCGGCGATAATAGCTGTACTTGTTATAATTGCGGGTCTGTCCCTGTTGTTGTATCCAACCGTCAGTAATTACGTTCATTCGCTTCAACACCGACGCGTTATCGCTAATTATGAGAAAAAAGTAAGCGAACTTAATCCCGAGGATTACAAAGAACTTCTTGATTCGGCTGTCGAATATAATAGAAAGCTGGCTGAAAATTCCACTCATCTTCTTTATCTCACAGATGAAGAAAGACAGGAATATGAGCGTCAACTTGATCTTACCGGAACAGGGGTTATGGGGTATATCCGCATTCCGTCAGTTGATATTTTTCTTCCTATTTATCATGGAACGGAAGATACGGTGCTTCAAAGAGGCGTCGGTCACCTTGAAGGTTCATCACTTCCCGTTGGCGGTGAAAGCGTCCACACGATCCTTTCCGGACACAGAGGTCTGCCGTCATCAAAGCTTTTTACAGATATTGATAAGCTTGAAGAAGGCGATATTTTTACAATTAAGGTTCTCAACGAAACACTTACTTATGAGGTTGATCAGATTCTTACGATTTTACCAACCGAGCTTTCTTCTCTCAGAATTGAGGAAGGACACGATTATTGTACGTTGATGACTTGTACTCCCTATGGAGTAAATACACACAGATTGCTGATCCGAGGACACAGAATACCGACTCCTGTGGGCTCAGACGCAGAAAGTCCCGCTCGAACAGTTGGAGAAAAAGTTGGACCGCTTGTTATTCTTGGAGCAGCTGCGGCAATCATTTTGCCTGTATTTCTAATTGTTCTGGCAATTCGTTATAAGAAAAAAAGAAAAGAATAAGAAGATTGTTTATCTAACTATATAAATCTTTGCATATTTTGATGTTTCGGAATCTATCTCCGAAGGGGAGATTTGTATGAAGAAAGTTAATATAATAAAGTTGACGGCAACAGTTGTGTGTATTTTAGTTCTGTTGCTTGCACCGATAAACTCTTTTGCCGCTATAGGCGTTGACGAGGGTGCGCTGTCTGTTGTTTTCAAACATGAGGAGAAACCGATTTCGGGAGTAACTTTTCGTCTATATCACATTGGTAGACCATCAAGCGACGGATATGTTCTCACCGATAAGTTTTCATCGTATTCCGTCTCTATGAAAAATCTTGACAGCAACGGTTTGAACTCTCTTGCAACAACGTTATCTGCATATATTGCCCGTGATTCTGTTGCGCCTGACGCACAGGGTGAAACAAACCAATATGGTTCATATAAATTTGCCACGCTTCCGCTCGGAATTTATCTTGTTACAGGGGATAATTATACGGACGGAAATGTAACCTACATACCTAAACCCTTTGTTGTTATTATTCCGACAGAGAATGATAACGGAAATCTTATGTATGAAATCGCAGCCGAACCAAAGTATGATTTGCGCGAGGATAACGGCAAAAATGAGAAAACGGAACGCAGAGCGCTTAAGATTTGGAACGACAGTGAATATTCACTTGAACGTCCGAAAAGTATTGTTGTTCAGCTTCTCTGCGACGGTAAAATTTACAGCGAAATCAATTTGAATGCTGAAAACAACTGGGGCTACACTTGGAGCAATCTTGACGCTGCTCATACGTGGCAGCTGACAGAGAAGGAAGTTCCAAATGATTATTCCGTTTCTGTTGAACAGAAAGAACTTACTTTTTCAGTAACAAATACATTTGAAGGTGATATTCCCGAGACCGGCACAAAAACACCGGGTAAGGATTCGTCATTGCCGAAAACAGGACAGCTATGG
>CANPXD010000030.1 GCA_947585615.1 uncultured Clostridia bacterium | reverse complement strand
TTACGGACAAAAATGGCAAAGTGCTTGTCTATCAAAAGGACTATGTCCTTCGTTACCTCGGCGAAAGAACCTATCCGGGTACGTACAAGGTCAGAATCACGCTTCAGGGCAATTACAGAGGCAGTATTGAAAAGGAATTCACCATAACCAACAGCAGGGTTGACATCCGACTTAGCTGCACAAGTTATGAGTTCGACGGCAAAATTCACGGCCCGGGCGTAACGGTTACGGACAGCAAAGGCAATGTGCTTGTTTATCAAAAAGATTATGTGCTCCGCTACCTCGGCGAAAGAACAGAACCGGGTACGTACAAGGTCAGAATCACGCTTCAAGGCAATTATTACGGCACATATGAGGAAAGCTTTTCGATAACCGAAAACCGCATAACCGTTATTCCGAATTTCACAAGCTACGATTACACGGGTACTCTGCATGGGCCGGGCGTAAGGGTTTATGACAGCAAAGGCAGACTTCTCACACAGAACAAGGATTACACTGTTGTTTACGGACCGGGAAGAATCGAGCCGGGTACGTACACCGTTTACGTTTATCTTCAGGGCAACTACAGAGGCTCCGGCTCCACGACGTTCTCCATTGTTAAAACAATCAACTACATTTCAATAAAAGCGGCCGCTGAGTGTCCAAGCTGCACAAGATATACATACGGCGAATCCTCAATGGGTTATCCTCTGGATTCCTTCATCATCAACGGAACCGGCAGAAACAACAGAATCATTTTTATGGATTGTGCGGTTCACGGCTTTGAGGACGAATACGCGCAGGACGGAAAAGTTCTTGTAACACTCGGAAACGACCTTGTTGATTATTATGCGAATCATCCGAACGCGCTCGGCGACTACAGAATGGTCATCGTTCCCTGCGCCAATCCCGACGGCGTTCAGCACGGCAAAAACAATTACCGCGCAGACAAAAAAGGCGCTTTCGGCAGATGCACCTATACGGGCGTTGATATAAACAGGGATTTCAGAAACGGCTCGTTTAAGGCGGTTGAATCAAGAGCGCTCAGAAATCTTATGAACAAATATAAGCCCGACGTGTATATTAATTTCCACGGCTGGGAAAATTCCGTTATCGGAGATCCCGAAATTGTCAGGATTTTCAGAGCGAAAACGGGAATCAAAACAGATAAATCAAACCGATACGGATCCGATCTCGGATATATCATCGGTTATGTTAAAAACACCTACGGCGCACACGCTGCGCTTGTTGAATTCAAAAATTCCAGATCCGTAAACAAATCGGACGTTATCAGCGCAATAAACGCGATTATGTCAAACAGACTGTGATTTTCCGCAGTTAAAGCCAAATAAAGCTGAGACAGTCTGAGGGAGCGAAGACCGAAAACTGTCTCAGCTCCCTCTTTGCTTTTATACTTACAAAAAATCTGTATTGAATTTAAAAGCGCAATCTGCTAAACTAATACTTTAAAGAGGTGAAGCATTATGAAAATCTCCGATATATTAAAAAACAACAAGATCACCGTTTCATTTGAGGTGTTTCCGCCCAAGGCGTGGGACAAAATTGAAAACACCCGGGCGGTGGTCCGCGAAATGGCAAAGGCAAAGCCGAGCTTTATGAGCGTGACCTACGGTGCCGCCGGAACAGGCTCCGGCTTCGCGGCGGAAATTGCGGACGAGGTTTCAAAATGCGGCATAACCCCACTTTCCCATCTGACCTGTCTCACGTCAACAAAAAATAAGGTGACCGACGTTATTGATACGTTCAAAAGCAGGGGTATCGAAAACATTCTCGCCTTGCGCGGCGATATTCCCGAAGGATTTGTTTTTCCCGACGCACAGCATTACCATTACGCCTATGAACTTATAAACACGATAAAAACGCGCGGTGATTTCTGTATAGGCGGCGCGTGCTATCCCGAGGTTCACCCCGAAAGCGCCTGTCTTGTTGACGATATTGAACATCTCAAACAGAAAGTGGACTGCGGACTTGATTTCCTTACCACGCAGATGTTTTTTGACAACGAGGTTTTTTACCGTTTTCGGGAAAACTGCGCCATAAAGGGAATCAACGTTCCGATTATCGCCGGCATTATGCCCATAACAAACGCCTCCTCGATTGTGCGCAGCATAAAACTTTCAGGCTGCCGTCTGCCGAAAAAATTCAAAAAAATTGTAGACCGTTTCGGCGACAATCCCGGAGCGATGAAGCAGGCGGGAATTATTTACGCCACCGAACAGATTATAGACCTTATGGCAAACGGGCAGAACCATATTCACATATACACGATGAACAAGCCGGAGGTGGCGCAGTCCATAATGAACGGTCTTTCGGAAATACTCTATGAATAAGGCGGAAATCCTGCGCTATATGCGCACAAGCAGCAAAACAGACGACAAGGAACTGCTGCGCCTTGTTGACACGGCCGCCGAACTTGTAAACACCACGGTAAGGCCAAAAAGCATATACAGAATTTTCGACTGCCGCGTTACGAAACATTCTCTTATTATCGGCAGCATGGAGTTCAAAAGCGTGCGACTCGCTGAAAATCTCAGCGGCTGCACACGTGTTGCCGTTCTCGGCGCGACACTCGGAACGGAATCGGACCGTCTGCTGCGCGCCTATGCCTCCGAAAGTGCCATGCTTGTTATTATACAGGCGGCGCTTGCGGCAAAAACAGAGGAAGTTTGTGACGCTGTGCAGCGCTCAATCGAAACGGAAAACGGCGTGAAAACAAGGCAAAGATATTCGCCCGGATATTTTGATCTGGACATCAGCGAGCAGAAAAAGCTTTTCTCACTGCTCGATATAACAAAAAGATGCGGAATAACGCTTACGGAATCATACCAGATGATTCCCACAAAATCCGTTACCGCGTTTACGGGGATAGATTATGAAAATCAAATTTTTTGACGGCAGTATGGGCACAATGCTCCAGTCTATGGGTTTAAAGGCGGGAGAACTGCCGGAACTGCTGAATTTAACTTCGCCCGAGCTTGTCTATTCCGTCCACAGGGCGTATGCCGAAGCAGGAGCGGAATATATAACGACAAACACCTTCGGCGCGAACAGCCTGAAATTTGATAATTACGAGGAGATTATCCGAAAAGGCGTTGCGCTTGCGCGCCGCGCCGGAAAAAAGGTTGCGCTCGATATAGGCCCGACAGGCAGACTTCTTAAGCCTATGGGCAACCTTGATTTCAGGGACGCAGTCGAAATTTTCGCTCAAATGGTCAGAGCCGGACGCGACGGCTGTGACGCTGTGATTATCGAGACTATGGGTGACACCTATGAAGGAAAAGCGGCAGTCCTTGCGGCAAAGGAAAACTGCGCGCTGCCCGTTTTTGTTACAATGATTTTTGACGAAAAAGGCAGACTTCTCACAGGCGCAGATATAAAAACAGTCGTTGCTCTGCTGGAGGGTCTCGGCGTGGACGCGATAGGCTTCAACTGCGGTCTCGGCCCTGCTCAAATGATACCGTTTGTTGAGGAAATCAGAAAATGGACATCTCTGCCGATTATCGTTCAGCCGAACGCGGGACTGCCCGAAAGCGTAAACGGACAAACCGTTTACAACGTATCGCCAAAGGAATTTGCGCAGGATATGAAAAAAGCCGCAGAGCTGGGCGTTTCGTATCTCGGAGGCTGCTGCGGCACAACGCCTGAACACATCGCTGAAATGATACACCTTTGCCGCGAGATACCCGCGAACGTGCCCGAGCGCAAAAACCACACGCTCGTTTCCTCCTACAGCGAAACTGTTGAAATCGGTGAAAAACCGATCGTTATAGGCGAAAGAATAAATCCAACGGGCAAAAAGCTGTTGAAAGACGCTCTGCGGAGAAACGATATTGAATATATCCTAAAAGAGGGAATTTCCCAGAAAGACGCAGGCGCGCATATTCTTGACGTAAATGTCGGTCTGCCCGAAATCAACGAGCCTGAAATGATGGAGCGCGCGGTGTTCAATTTGCAAGGCGTGCTTTCCTGTCCGCTCCAGATAGACACAACCGACCTTGCCGCTCTCGAAAACGCTCTGAGAATATATAACGGAAAGCCTATGCTCAATTCCGTAAATGGCAAGGAAGAAAATATGCGCGAGGTGTTTCCGCTTGCGAAAAAATACGGCAGCGTAGTCGTCTGTCTCTGTCTGGATGAAAACGGCATACCCGACTCGGCGGAGGGCAGAATCCGAATAGCCGAAAAAATCATAAACACAGCCGCGCAGTACGGAATAGACAAAAAGGACCTTATCATAGACGCGCTCACAATGACGATAAGCACAAATGCGGAAAACGGCAGGGAAACGCTCCGAGCGGTAAAATACATCCGCGAAAAACTCGGCGTTCACACCGTTCTCGGCGTTTCAAACATATCGTTCGGTCTGCCGGAAAGAGACGCGATAAACACCGCGTTTTTCACGCTTGCGCTTAACAGTGGACTTTCGGCAGGTATCATAAACCCGAAATCGCAGTCCATGATGAACGCCTATTATTCCTACAACGCGCTTGCCGCTCTTGATGATAACTGTGCCGATTACATTGCAGGCGTAACAGCCGCGCCGACCGTGCAGGCGGAATCCTCAATGACTCTGCACACGGCAATCGTCAGAGGAATAAAAGAAGACGCGGCGCTCTGCGCGGAAAATCTCCTGAAAAGCGGCGATCCCCTTGCCATTATCAACAGCCATATAATCCCCGCGCTTGACGAGGTGGGACAGGGCTTTGAGGCAAACAAGGTTTTTCTGCCGCAGCTTCTTATGAGCGCAGACGCGGCAAAAGCCGCATTTGACGTTATTAAAAGGGTTCTCATTCTATCCGGCGGCAGCGAGAAAACCGCCGACAAAATCGTTCTCGCAACGGTTCACGGCGATATTCACGATATAGGCAAAAATATAGTCAAGGCTCTGCTTTCAAATTACGGCTTTGACGTAATAGATCTCGGAAAGGATGTGCCGGAGGAGGACGTTGTCCGCGCCGTCACGGAAAACGGAGTAAAGCTCGTCGGTCTCTCGGCGCTTATGACTACGACTGTGCCGGCAATGGAAAAAACAATTCGCCTGCTGCACGAACAGACAGACGCAAAAATTTTTGTGGGCGGCGCGGTGCTTACACAGACATACGCCGATAGGATAAACGCCGATTGGTACGCAAAAGATGCCATGGAGAGTGTGCGCATAGCAAAACGGTTTTTCGGAAAAGAATAGGATATAAAAACACGGAACGCCGCCGGACGTTCCGTTGTTCTTTTTTATCCGATGCGGTTATGGCGCATTGTCCTTGATTTACCGATGTTCATACGAATAAAGCACACGTTTTTTAACGCCCTGTTCATTATCATCAAAATCAATGCAATACATAAAATCGCCGATAAAGCTACACCTTGACATTTTTTCATATTCGCTTTTGCCGTTGTTCACGTATGTACGCGTACTATTACGGATTTCAAGTGTTATTGCTCCGTTTTCGCTGACAGGTACGAGCAGGCTTGAAAAGCCCTCTGTTTCGGCGCTTCCGCTTACTTTGGGTGAAAGAAGGATCGCTCAGGTCGATAACAAACAGCGGATTGGTCTGCTCAAAGGTTATAACATACGCCATACTGTTTATAAATCTTACAGCCTTTATGTTCTCCTCCGACGCACTCAATATTATAAGTGTATATTTTTTGCCGAAGTGTTGCAAATAAAATTAAATTTTTTCGGCAGCCGCGCCAGCGGTAAAAGCAATAAGATACAGGAAAAAGCGCCGCACGCCTGATAAAAAAATCCCTTTCCGTCGGAGAAAGGCAAACCTGTCTCCAAACGAAAGGGATCATTTGCGTAAGCAATGGGAAATCGAGCACAACAGCCCGAAATTATTTTTTCTCTATTTTTTCCGCACCGCCCATATACGGTCTGAGTACCTCGGGAATTCTAACACTGCCGTCCGCCTGAAGATTGTTTTCAAGAAACGCGATAAGCATTCTCGGCGGAGCGACAACCGTGTTGTTGAGCGTGTGGGCAAGATAATTTGCGTTTTCGCCCTTTACCCTTATTTTCAGACGTCTTGCCTGCGCGTCCGAAAGATTGGAGCATGATCCGACTTCAAAATATTTCTGCTGTCTCGGCGACCACGCCTCAACATCAATTGATTTCACTTTCAAATCCGCAAGGTCTCCCGAACAGCATTCAAGCGTGCGCACCGGAATATCCAGCGAGCGAAACAGATCCACCGTGTTCTGCCATAGCCTGTCGAACCACATTTTCGAGTCCTCGGGCTTGCAGACAACAATCATTTCCTGCTTTTCAAACTGATGTATTCTGTAAACGCCTCTCTCCTCAATTCCGTGCGCACCCTTTTCCTTTCGGAAGCAGGGAGAATAGGAGGTGAGCGTCTGGGGAAGCTTGTCCTCGGGAATGATGGTGTCTATAAACTTGCCTATCATTGAATGCTCCGATGTGCCGATAAGATAAAGATCCTCCCCCTCTATCTTATACATCATGGCATCCATCTCGGCAAAGCTCATTACGCCTTCAACAACGGCGGAACGAATCATAAACGGCGGAATACAGTAGGTGAAGCCGCGGTCTATCATAAAATCGCGCGCATAGGCAAGCACCGCGGAATGAAGCCTTGCAATATCACCCATAAAATAATAAAAGCCGTTGCCTGCCACCCTGCCGGCGGAATCAAGGTCAATGCCGCCGAAGCTCTCCATTATATCGGTGTGATACGGAATTTCGTAATCGGGCACAACAGGCTCGCCGTAGCGCTGAATTTCTACGTTTTCGCTGTCGTCCTTCCCGATGGGAACCGAATCGTCTATGATATTCGGTATAATCATCATAATGGACGTAAGTCTTTCGCTCAGCTCGCTCTCCCTTTTGCTCAGTGCCTCAAGTTCGTCTGCCTGCTCTTTTACCTTCGCGCGCAGTGCCATTCCCTCTTCCTTTTTGCCTTGCGCCATAAGATTTCCGATTTCTTTTGAGAGCCTGTTTCTGTTTGCTCTCAGCTCGTCCGCTTTTTTTTGCGCTTCTCTTTTTTCGGCGTCAAGCACAATCACCTCGTCTACAAGCGGCAGTTTTTCGTCCTGGAACTTCTTTTTTATGTTTTCCTTAACAATTTCGGGATTTTCCCTTACGAATTTAATATCAAGCATATATTTATTCTCCTAATTTGTTTGCAATATTCTTTAAATCCTCCTGAGAGTAGAACTCTATTTCAAGCGTACCCTTTTTTCCGGAGTTGTATACCTTTATCTTTCTTCCGAGCGCCTCAGACAGCGAAAGTTCCACCTCGTCGTAAAAGCTGTCGCGCCGTTTGCTCCTTTTCTGTGGAACACTGCCGCTGCTCTGCTGTATTTTTGCAAGGCGCTCAACGTCACGCACGGTCATATTGTTCTTAACGATGCTCTGCGCCGTCTCAACAATCAGCGCGTCGCCCTCCAGCGCCAGAAGCGCTCTTGCGTGACCTGCCGAAATTTCGCCGTTCTGCGTCATTCTGCGCACTTCGGGCGGAAGCCGCAGGAGGCGCAGGCTGTTGGCTATCGCGGGTCTTGACTTGCCTACGCTTGCCGCGATCTCCTCCTGTGTAAAACCGCAGCGGTCTATCAGCGCCTGAAGTCCCTCTGCCTCTTCAATCGGATTCAAATCCTCGCGCTGCAAATTTTCGATAATGGCGATTTCCATTGTTTCGGTGTCCGTAAGTTCTTTGATTACAACGGGCACCTCGTGAAGCTTTGCCATTCTTGCCGCACGCCAACGTCGTTCGCCTGCAACAAGCTGATAGCCTCCGCCGGGTATCGGCCGCACAAGAAGCGGCTGCAGTACGCCGTGCTGTTTAATGCTCTCCGCAAGCTCCGCAAGCGACTCCTCATTAAAGGTTTTTCTCGGTTGATCCTTGTTCGGAACGATTTCGCTTATCGGCAGCAGATTTGACGCAACCATATCCTCCGTTGTGTTTTCAAGCATAAGCGCTCCGAGTCCCTTTCCGAGTCCGGACATTTTCTTTGCCATAAAGGTCACCATGCCTTTCAACTGAATCTATATGTAATGAAAACGCTTTCTTATTTTTGCCTTGAAATAAATTCCTCCGCAAGTTTTTTGTACGAGAAGCTTGCTTTTGAATACTTTTCATAATAAATCACAGGCTTTCCGAAGCCGGGCGCCTCCGCCAGCTTGACGCTGCGGGGAATAACGGTTTTGAACGTTTTGTTGGGGAAATATTTGTCTACCTCCTCAACAACCTGCTGATTGAGCCTGAGCCTGCCGTCGAACATTGTATAGAGCACGCCCTCCAGCTCCAGATGTTCATTATAAAGCTGTTTTACGGTCCGAACCGTACTGAGAAGCTGGCTGAGTCCCTCAAGCGCGTAATATTCGCACTGGAGCGGCACGATAAGCGTGTCTGCCGCAACAAGACCGTTCAGGCTGAGAAGTCCGAGACCGGGGGGACAGTCTATAATCACGTATTCAAACTCCGCAAGAAGGGGAGCAAGTGCTTTTTTAAGCGCGTAAAACCGCTCGTCGATGTCGTTAAGTTCCGGCTCTGCGCCCGCAAGATTCATATTGGCAGGCAACAAATACAGATTTGAAAAGCCTGTATTAATCAGTATTGAGGACGCGGCAACCCTGTTTATAATTATATCATAGGTCGAGTAGGTTATGTCCGCTTTGTCGATACCGACGCCGCTTGTTGCATTACCCTGAGGGTCAATATCCACCAGGAGCGTTTTTTTGCCCTTTTTGCCTATAGCCGCCGCGAGATTAATGCAGGTGGTCGTTTTTCCGACTCCGCCCTTTTGATTAAAAACGGCAACTGTTTTTGCCACCGAATTCACCTCCGCACAGGAATCTCATATAAGCATACAAGACGTTGTATTCTCTATGCAATTATACAACATTAAGCTCTCATATTCAATACAAAAACGCAAGTTTCACGTGAAACATCCCATTCATTTTTTCTGTCTTGTGGACTGTCAAAGTAATCATACCATATCTTGTTGTTTCACATGAAACAATGTTAAAGGATTTGCCAAACAAAAATTTTATTCTAAACAATGTTTAAAAGACTTAATCAGAAAAAAGCATATCATAAAAACAATGTTTAGAATAAAAACTATATCTTGTATTTGCGCTTAGGACGAAACACAAGAATTTTTTGCAAATAAAAAGCAGAATAGCCTACCGTTTCCGGCAGGCTATTCCACGTGATGAAAAGAGGAGAATATGTTAAAACGGTTTCCCGTTTTAAGCTGGGTTATACGCCTTTTCCTCCGACGCGGTCGGGGATTTTTCCTTTTGGGCGTTTTTTGGAATCTTTACATAAAATTCAATGTATTCTTCCGTTTCGGTTTTGTTGCTCTCGGCAGGAATCCCTGCCTCTTTCATAGTGTTTATTGCTTTGTTTACCGTGTTTACAAAAATTCTTACGTCCTTGAATATTTTAACAATATTGCTCCGATGGGGTCTGACCTGCTTATTCGTTATGGAGTCAATGAACGCCTCCGTCTGCTCAACATTGAGTTTTCTCTCTTTTATGGCGTTAAGCGTTGTCCACATCTGCTTTTCGGTGTCGCACTTAAGAAGGGCGCGCGCGTGACGCTCGGTCAGATTTTCCTTTTCAATAAAATATCGGACGTCCACGGGAAGCTTCAGTAGGCGCAGCTTGTTTGAAAGGGCACTCTGGCTCTTTCCGAGTCTTTTTGAAATTTCCTCCTGCGTCAGTCCAAAGTGGCTCTGCATATGTGAGATTGCCTGCGCTTCCTCAAAGAAGGTCAGATCCGCGCGCTGGATGTTTTCGAGTACGGAATAAAGCGCACTTTCTTCATAATCGCAGTCCACAATAAGACAGGGAACGCTCTGGAGATTCGCAAGAATCGCGGCGCGGAGTCTGCGCTCGCCGGCAATGATTTCAAAATAATCGCTGTTGTTTATGCGCCGCGCAAGAAGCGGTTGAAGAACTCCGTTTTCACGTATTGAATCAGCAAGGCTGAGCAGTTCCTCAGACCTGAATTGCTTTCTCGGCTGATAGGGGTTCGGCAAAAGCTTTTCCGTTGCTATTCTGATTATCTCTTCAGCCATTCAATCCAGCTCCCCGATTACTCGACAGGCTTGTCCGTGTTTGGGTTTCTCTCCTGTCTGAATACATCATAGCACAGCTCGCCGAAAAAGAAAAGACTTTTTGTTTGTCAGAAATTTAGTATATCCGACAGCATTGTATTGAATCAGAGGGGGCGTGTATCTATTTTTTTGGATTTTCTCGGATATTTTGTCGGAGTCTGCGAAACTTTTTTTGAAATGACCAGATGTCTTTTATCACCGTTCGGAAGTTCAAGTGAAACCACGTTCTCAATTTTACCGCCGAGCTTTTCAATGGCGCTCTCTCCGACTGCCGCTTCACTTTCAGCGCCTTTCATCGCAACAAACGTTCCTCCCGTCTTTACAAACGGCAGACAGTATTCCGCCGAAACGCTGAGGGAGGCGACAGCACGGGTAACGGCGACGTCAAAGCGCGCACGGTATGCCGCCATTCTGCCGGCCGTCTCGGCTCTGTCGTGCAGAACGACGGCGGGAAGTCCAATATTGCGCAGAACGTCGCGGACAAACGCAGTCTTTTTTCTCGTCGCATCAAGAAAGGTGAATTCAAGATCCGGGCGCACAATCAAAATGGGAAGTCCGGGAAAACCTCCGCCGCAGCCTACATCTATAACGCCGGCGCCCAGCGGTATGTCTGTGTGCGCAAGAATGGAAAGACTGTCGACAAAATGCTTTACAACTATATCGTAAGGCTCCGTTATCGCGGTTAGATTGACGCGCTCGTTCCATTTAATAAGTCTCTGTTCGAGAATTTCAAATCGGTCTGCCGCCATATGGTCAATCTCTATTCCGAGCTTTTGCGCCTGTGTTGTTAAAAGTTCTGTGTCTATCATTTACAACGCCTCCAAAATTATGTTGAGGGCAGCAATGTCAGCAGGATTGACTCCGCTTATTCTGCCTGCCTGTCCCAAATTTTGAGGGCGTATTTTTGAAAGCTTTTCGATTGCTTCAAGTCTCAGACCTTTAAGTGAATGATAATCAATGCCCTCGGGGATTTTTTTGTTTTCTATTCTCCGCATTTCCTTGATCTGCTGTTCCTGCTTTGCGATATAGCCCTCGTATTTTACGGCTATCTCAACCTGTTCCGTAACTTCAAAGGGTACGTCGCCCCGTGATGTATCAACTTCCTTTAACAGCTCATACGTAATCTGCGGTCTTTTAAGCAGTTCAATGATTTTACAGCTTTTTTTGACCGGCGCCGTACCTGCGTTTTCAAGAATTTTTTGAAGCTGCGGAGTGACGGGAAGGGAGGTTTGCTCGATTCTTCGGCGCTCCGCCTTAACCATTTCCTGCTTTTGAAGAAATTTTTGATAACGTTCCTCGCTTATAAGTCCTAAGCTATGACCGGTCGGAGTCAGCCTGACATCGGCATTATCCTGCCTGAGAACAAGTCTGTACTCACTGCGGCTTGTCATCATTCTGTACGGGTCGGAGCAGCCTTTCGTGACAAGGTCGTCAATCAGCGTTCCTATATAAGAGCCGCCGCGGTCAAGGATCATCGGCTCTTTTCCGAGAATTTTCAGCGCGGCATTTATTCCGGCAACAAGACCCTGAGCCGCCGCCTCCTCATAGCCGCTTGAGCCGTTGAACTGACCGGCGCCGTAAAGTCCGTCAAGCGAGTTGAATTCAAGTGTTGCCTTGAGCGCGGTAGGATCAACGCAGTCGTATTCGATCGCGTAAGCCGTTCTCATCATCTGCGCGTGTTCAAGTCCGGGAATTGTATGTATAAATTCAAGCTGAACATCCTCGGGAAGCGAAGAGGAAAGACCCTGAAGATAAAGCTCCTCCGTTTCCATACCGCACGGCTCAATAAAAAGTTGGTGACGTTCCTTATCGGAAAAGCGAACGATTTTATCCTCAAAGCTTGGGCAGTAGCGCGGCCCTTTTCCCTCAATTTTTCCGCTGTACATCGGCGAGCGGTGAAGATTTCTGAGGATAACCTCCTTCGTTTTTTCATTGGTATACGTAATATGGCAGCAAACCTTGTTTTCCGGCGGAATCTTCGTTTCAAAGCTGAACGCGACAGTGCGTTTATCGCCCTCCTGCACCTCTGTTTCCGAGAAATCAACGCTGCGTCTGTTCACGCGCGCAGGCGTTCCCGTTTTGAATCTGCGCAGGGGAATGTTCAGCTTTTTCAGACTGTCTGCAAGCTGAGCGGCAGGGAACATACCGTCCGGTCCGCTTTCATAGGACACATCGCCGATATAAACTCTTCCGCCAAGGAAAGTACCCGTCGCAATGATAACAGCCTTTGCCTCAAAGACAGCGTCAAGTCTTGTTTTTACTTTCCAGAATCCGTCTTTGCCTTTTTCAAGACTTACTATTTCCGCCTGGCGCACATCGAGCCTTTCCTGCATTTCAAGAACGTGCTTCATTCCCTTTGAATATTCGCGCCTGTCGATCTGCGCTCTGAGTGAATGCACGGCAGGTCCTTTGCCAAGATTGAGCATTCTGCTCTGCAGACAGTATTTATCGGCGGCTTTTCCCATTTCGCCGCCGAGCGCGTCTATTTCACGCACAAGATGCCCCTTTGACGTGCCTCCGATTGAAGGATTGCAAGGCATATTTCCTATCCAGTCAAGATTGATTGTAAATACGGCAGTTTCGCAGCCAAGACGCGCCGAAGCAAGCCCTGCTTCAATTCCGGCATGACCCGCCCCTATCACGATAACATCATATTTTCCCGCAAAATATTCCATAAGCCCTCTTTTTTACGTTTTGCTCCGGTTTCATTTTATATTATTTACCCACGCAGAATTTGCTGAATATGCTGTTTACAACTTCCTCGGTCGCTCTTTTTCCCGTAAGCGTCAGCAGCTCGTTGATCGCGTCGTCTATAAGAACATTTACGGCGTCACGTGTAACACCGAGCCGTATACACGACGCGGCGTCAAACACATTGTCCATTGCCTTGAGACAGCACTGCTTCTGCCGCTGGTTTGCAAGCATCGGAGCGGAAGCGTCAAAATCAAAGCTGCCGAGTGCGCTTTTAACGGCATTTTCTATTTTTTCGGTATCCCTGTCCTTTTTTGCGCTGATGAAAACACAGTGTTCAAAAGCGGATGTAATCACATCTGTATCCGCTCTTTTTGTTAAATCTGTCTTATTGATAACGGCAACCGCTTTTTTGTCTGCGCATTTTTTCATTAAATCCAGATCGGTCTTTGTGAGCGTGCGGTTGCTGTCAAACACAGCAAAAACAAACGGCGCGCTTTCTATTTTTTCATAGGCACGCGCTATACCGATAGCCTCTGCCGCGTCTCTGGGCTTTCGGAGTCCCGCAGTGTCGCTGAGGTGAAGAACAAGACTTCCCAGCCTTACATTTTCCTCAACTATATCGCGCGTTGTACCCTCAATATCTGTGACAATGCTTTTTTCCCTGCCCGAAAGCAGATTCATAAGCGTTGATTTTCCCGTGTTCGGTCTGCCCGCGATAACGGCATCTATCCCCTGAACATACGCGGCTCCGTTTTCGTAATTCTTTAGAATCGCTTTAAGCTCGTATGCGGAATTCCTTAGCGCTTCGTACAGCTCATCATCGCTCATATCGGGGATTTCTTCATCGGGATAATCAACCCACGCCGCAAGAGCCGCCGAGCATTCCGTAAGCTTTTCGAGAACAGAATCTATTTTTTTGCTGAGATTTCCCTGCATTATGCCGTAAGACGCCTTTGCCGCCGCCTCTCCCTGGGCGGAAATCAGGTCGGCAACGCTTTCCGCCTGCGCAAGGTCAATTTTTCCGTTGAGAAACGCGCGTTTTGTGAATTCCCCGGGACCTGCCGGAGCTGCCCCCGCGGCAAACACCGTCTCAAGTGTTTTTTCAACAATATAAAGTCCGCCGTGTACGGAAAGCTCGACAACGTCCTCGCCGGTATAGCTTTTCGGCGCACGGAAAACAAGCGCAACCGCATTGTCAAGCGTTTCGCCGTTACGGATTATCCTGCCGTATTTCGCGCGATAGCCCCCAAGCTCGGAAAGATCAGAGCCGTCCATCGGTACAAAGACCTTCGCGGCAATATCCACGGCTTTTTTGCCGCTGATACGTATAACGCCGATTCCGCCGACGGAATTTCCGGTCGCTATCGCCGCTACTGTTTTTTCCATATTCTGTTCCCTCCTTTTCAACTCACACCATACCATATAAAGAGTGCAAAAAACGGCGGAATAGTGAATTCCGCCGCAAATGTGCAGAAAAACCTCCGCACGTTACTCTTCTTTCTTTACCTCAATTTTACCGAACCGCGGCAAGTCCGCACGGTCTGTTCTCGGTGCAGCTGCCGTTTTTGCAGGCGCGGCGCCGCTTTTTCTCTGCGCATGGAAATCGGTCGGCTGAATAACAACCTTTCTGTCCTGCCCGAAGCCTACCGACATTGACTCCACGCCGTCTATTTCCTGAACGGCGGTGTGGATAATTCTTCTCTCATAAGGATTCATCGGCTCAAAGGTATATCTTCTGCCTGTTTTCAGAACATATGCGGCGTTTTTGCGCGCAATATTCCTGAGCGTCTCCATTCTCTTTTCGCGGTAATTGCCCACATTGAGAGTCACTCTTACATATTTGTCACAGTTTTTCTTTATTGCCAGACTTGTGAGATACTGCAGCGCGTCGAGCGTTTCGCCGCGGCGGCCTATGACAATCCCGTAATCATCACAGAAAACCTCCATATTGAGAACGCCATCCTCAAACTTCGCCGTTATTTTGGCGTCGTCTATCTTCATGCCCTTGAGCATACCCGAAAGATAGCTTACTGCCGCGTCCGTATCTATATCTGCGGCTGTGGCAACATCCTCACGCGCTTTCGTGTTTTCCTTCACGGGAGCATCGCTTTTCGCTTCCGTCTCCTTTTTGGGGGCTTCCGTTTCTTTTTTGGGTTCTTCTTTCTTTACATATTCCTTTTTCTGCCGAGGCTTTTTCTCCTGCTGCTTTTTCTGATACGGAGCATTCTTTTTCTCCGCACGGGGAGCACGCTCCTTTCTGCCGTCATCATACCATGCCTTGACTTCGGCGTCATGTCCTCCGAAGAGCCCGAGTATCTTGCTCTTCGGCATCGTTATAACCTCAATGTTTATATCCGCCTGTGCCGGCGCGCGAAGACCCGCTTTCGCTGCCTCTGTAGCCTCCGCAACCGTTTTGCCTGTTCCGATAAATTCTTTTATCATATAATTCCTCAGCCTTTCTGTCCGCCGTAATTCTAAAAACGTTTCCCCGGGCGGACCGATAACATACGCGGCGACGCGCCGCTTCACAATTTCATTATCAGCTCCTGTTGAGCTTTTTGATGCTTTCCTCTCTTGAACGGCGGTAAACCGTGTTTTCAATCATAAGCCTTGCCTGACTTCTTCTCGGAGGGAAAAATTTTGCGATAAACAGTTGCTGAAGCACAGCAATCACATTTGATATAATCCAGTAAAATCCTACGGCGGCAGGAACCTTGAACGCAATATAGAGCGAGAAAAACGGCATCATCAAAGTCATCATAAGCATCTGGCTCATCTGCTGAGCCGCCGCCGGATTGTTTTTTTTCTGTATGAGTGACGACACAACCGACGAGGCAAGAGACGTCAAAAACGATAAAATCGGAACGATTACGATAATACCGTCCTTCCAGTGGGGGATTGAAGTCATATCAAGTCCGCCGATATAAAGTCCCGAACGGAACGAATCGATTGCGGCGCATCTCTCCGCCGTGAACACCTGCGGAAATTCCGCAACAAGCCGGTCGCCGAACGCCGACCAGTTTTCAAGAATTCCGAGCTGGAGATAATTCCCCTTATATCCGAGCGTTTTTATGAATTCTCCGAGCTGCTCCGAATAATCGGTGATGTTTCCGATGCCGATTACATAGGAAAGGGGATAATAGATAATTCCGACGATTCCCATAAGGAAAACCATCTGAAAAAGCATCGGTCCGCAGCCCATCTGCATAGGGTTGTGTCCCTCGCGTATATAAAGCGCCTGCATTTCCTCGTTCATCTTCTGCTGCAATTTCTGGCGCTCTTTCGGGTCTGTAACATTCTGAACGTTGTATTTTTTTTGGATCTTCTGAATTTTCGGCTGTATTCTTGCTGTTTTCGCCATCGTTTTCTGCTGGTGAATATTAATGGGAAGCAGAATAAGACGTGTAAGAATTGTAAATATCACAATCGCAAGAAAGTACTCGTTGTTCAGCATGGACAAAAGAAATTCCATACATTTTCCGAACAGCCAGTAAAGCGGCTTGAAAAATCCGCCGCCCGAAGCCATAGCAAGTAAATTTGTTTGGAGCATAATGATTTACTTTCCTCTGTTGTTATTCTTTTTGGGAGGAACGGGATCGTAACCGCCTTTAAAAAAGGGGTTGCATCTTAAAATACGCCTTGCCGCGAGCAGAGAGCCCCTGAATACGCCGTGAACACGGATAGCCTCTATCGCATACTGCGAACAGGTGGGCGTGTAGCGGCACGAGCCGCCTGAAAACCACGGACTCACCGTCATCTGATATGTTTGAATTAAAAAAATCAGCAGTTTTTTCATTTTATCACACCGAGACGCCTGAGCTGCGCCTCCATATCTGCGGCAACCTCCTGCATTTTAACGGCTGCGGTTCTTGACCGCGCAACAAAAACAATATCATAGCCGCCGTCCACGCGCTCCTCAAGCTGCGAAAACGCCGCTCTTATAACGCGGCGTGCACGGTTGCGGCGAACCGCCTTGCCGATTTTTTTGCCGCTTGTGATTCCCACTCTCGTTTCACCGTTTCTGCTCTTCAGAACATAGGTTACAAGGTTGACCGACGCGGCGCTTTTTCCTCTGTAATAAAGCCTGCGGAAATCCCTGTTTTCCTTTAAGGCTCTGCTTTTCACAAAACCATTCCCTTAGCACTGCGCCTGACGCGCAGTTTCCGTAATCTCAATAAGAGAGTCTCTTTCTTCCTTTTGCACGGCGGCGTGCCAAAACCTTTCTTCCGCCTCTGGTCGACATTCTTTTTCTGAAACCGTGCTCCATCTGAGCGTGTCTCTTTTTCGGCTGAAATGTTCTTTTCATCAGAATTCACTACCTTTCACAGACTAAACTCGTCTTAATCCTTATATTCTCTGCACGGTATAGTGCAGGCGTTGCAATTTAACAGGGGCAAAACAAATCCCCATAACAGCGATAAACATTATAGTATAAATTAGGCGTACTTGTCAACATAAAATTAATAAATCTTGTTTTTTGCTTAAATATATATTATAATGTTACTATATGTAGGGGGTGGAAAAATGAAAGCTACTAAAGCGCGGTCTGTCGCTTTAAAAATTCTGTTTCCTTTCTGCCTTCTTTTCACATCGCTCACCTTCTGCGAAAACTGGCGAACCGCTTTTATGTTCAGGGCAGACACAAGGCTGCTGAAGTTTATTCTCTCGATTGTTCTCCCGTTTGCGGCGGCGGCGCTCAGCATCACGGCGGATAAAAGCCTGCGGTTCGCAGGCAGGCTTTCGGCGGCGGCAATGGTCGTTTTTATTGTTCATTTCTGGATTGATACAAATACCGTTCATCTTATAGACTGCTACGGTTCTTTTATGATTCCGTACCATCTTGCGTATGCGATGCTCTCCTTTTTCTCGGTGTTTGCGGCGGCAGTGCTGCTTTCCCTTTCAGACAAACGGTTAAAGGACGGCTTCCCGCGATTTTACCGCGTGTTCTTTCACGGCTACACGCTCATCTTTATCTTTCTTTTCCTTGAGCTTTTCTTTATTCTGCGGGAAAACAACCCGGAACACGGCATAAATCTCATACCGTTTCAAGGAGAGCTCGGGAAGCTTCTTGCAGGTGGGGAAGGAAGCGTCTCTGCGCTGAATCTTATCAGATTTGCGGGAAACATACTCTTTTTCGCAACAGCCCCTCTTCTGCTTGTTTCCTATATGAAAAAACCGCGCGCGGGTGTTCTTATCCCGGTTCCCGCCGCGCTCAGCCTCTGCGCGGAGATATTTCAAGCGTTCTCAAACACGGGAGACTGTGATATAGACGATTTTTTACTCAACACGGCGGGCGTTCTGCTCGGCTTTGCCGTTTACAAATTTATTGAAAAAAAGCTTTTGACGGAGGAAAAAGTATGCTTGGAATCATAGGCGCGATGGACATTGAAATAAACAGCATAAAGAAAAAAATAACCTCCCCTGCCGTAACGAAAATCGCGGGATGTGAATTTGTGTGCGGCTGCATCGGCAGCGTCGGCGTCTGTGTTGTTCAGTGCAACCCCGGAAAGGTGAACGCCGCCTTATGTACGCAGGCGCTGCTTGACCGATTTCACGCTGATAAAATCATAAATATCGGCGTCGGCTGTTCCCTCTGCGATGATCTTGCCGTTAAAACAATCGTGATTGCCGACGATGTGTGCCAGTACGACATAGACATCACCGCGCTCGGAGAGCCGCGCGGTTATATAAACGGTCTCAACGAAATAAAGATAAAAACCTGCCCTCAAATCACAGACAGGCTTGCGGAGATAGCGGTTCGTTCAGGCGAAAAAATACGCCGCGGAACTGTTGCCAGCGGCGACACCTTTATCGCCGATAAAGCCCAAAAGGAATTTATACACAAAAGCTTCGGCGCGCTCTGCGGCGAAATGGAGGGCGCTGCAGTCGGTCACGTATGCAGAGCAAACGGCGTTGATTTCGCCGTTCTGCGCTCAATAAGCGACGGCGGAGACGAAACCGCGCCGTTTGATTATACGGCATTCAAAAAAATCGCCGCTGAAAAATCAACGGCGATAATCCTGAAATATATTGAATCCGAAAAGGTACAGCTTGAGCTGTTCTGATTTTATTCTGTTATAAAAATGCTCATTAGATAGTTTTCGGCTTCCTCAACGAGCGTGTGCAAATCCGTTTTGTTAAAGGGATCTGCGCCTGTGCGCGACTTATCCTCTATGAACACAAAGCGCGCGTCCAGCATGGCAATCGCGGCTGCCGCAAGTTCGTGTCCTATATTCGGGTCGATCCGGAACATCTCAGACGGCAGCGCTCCGGATTTTGCCAGAGTAAGCGCGCCGCGGTAAATACAGAGCATATAGTAGCTGTGAAGATAGCGCACGGCGTCAGACTCCGAAGCGGCAAGCGCCGTTTCAAGAAGAATTTTCATACCCTGAGAAATCGCCGCCATGGAAACGCCGTTTTCGTCCTCGTTTGTCATTCGGTTGAAATATTCCTCGTCAATTCCGTATCTGCTGCCCGATATACCGAGAAGATAATCTGTTGTAACTCCGTAGTAGCGGCTGCATTTTATAACAAAATCCAGTCCGCATTCCCTGATTCCCTTTTCATAATGGCTTAGCAGGGCCTGGCTTATTCCGAGGTCTGCCGCCGCCTTTTTCTGGCTGCTGCCGCGCTCCTTTCTCAGCTGCGACAATATTGCGGCAAATTTTGAGCTTTTTTCGTTTTTTGTGTAGTTCTCCGACATTTTTTACACAGATCCTTTTTGTATGATTTATACAGTTTGTATTATATTCTTTGGCATAGTAATTGTAAAGTAAAAGATGATTTTGTAAATAAATTGTAATTTTTCGATTTTTTCAAGGAGTTTTAAAATGAAAACATACACAATTTACCTTTTTCGCCACGGATTGACAAAAGGAAATCTAAACGCACAGTATATTGGGCATACCGATCTCGGACTGACTACAGATAGTATATCCTCTCTGAGAAACATAAAGGCGAAATTTCATTATCCCGCGGTTGAAGCGGTTTTTTCGTCACCGCTGAGGAGATGCGTTCAGTCAGCCGAAATCATGTTTCCGAAAAACAATCCTATTGTTATCAACGACCTGATCGAATACAACTTCGGCGAATTTGAGGGCTGCACGGCGGAGGAACTGAAAAACAACGACGACTTTAAGGAATGGCTGCGCGGAGATATGCACGCAAGACCTCCCTACGGCGAAAGCAACGCCGAATTCTTCGCGCGCGTCTGCTCCGCATTTGAAAAAATCGTTGACGGCATAATAAAAAGCGGCACACAGAGCGCCGCGATAGTCGGTCACGCAGGCGTGCTCATGGCGATACTTGCCTGCTACGGACTGCCCGAAGCGCCTATGGCGCACTGGCAGATGGACGCGGGCTACGGCTTTCGGCTCACGGTTACCCCTTCGCTGTGGATGCGCGCGAACAAACTTGAGGTTTCCGACACCGCCCCTGTTTCCGCAAAAGAACAGACATAAGGCGGTTTTCTTAACAATATAAATTCCTGTTAAAATAGTAAAAGGTGGTTTTTATGAAAAGGTTAAACAGATTCTCCGCGTTTCTGATAACGGCAGTGCTTCTTTTTTTTACCGCCGCACCCGCGTCTGCGGCAGAAACCGTCAGCGAACCCGATTATTCCGCGCTTGACTACTACCTTTCCTCGTACGACGTGCAGATAGATG
This sequence comes from uncultured Clostridia bacterium, assembly GCA_947585615.1. Taxonomy (GTDB): domain Bacteria; phylum Bacillota; class Clostridia; order Oscillospirales; family Acutalibacteraceae; genus Eubacterium_R. The sequence continues at coordinate 2,470 of CANPXD010000030.1, read as the reverse complement.
TGTCGGAGGACAACGTTCTGAACGTTACGGAGAAAATTTCCGCGTATTTCAATGTGAAAAGCCACGGAATATACAGATACATTCCTCTCACGAACGAAATCGTCAGAGAGGACAAAAGCACGGGAAAAACGCACGCAAGGGTCAAAAACGTCAGCGTCAGTGATTACTGCAGCAAAAAAAGGGAACACGGTAATTATGTTATTCAGATCGGCAGTAAAAACATTGAGGTCACAGGGCGAAAAGACTATACTATATCCTATTCCTATGTTATGGGCAGAGATATAGGCAACGGCTTTGACGAGCTTTATTACAACATTATCGGCAACGGCTGGAAAACAACGATTCAAAACGTAACCTTTTCAATCAATATGCCAAAGGAATTTGACGAATCAAAGCTCGGCTTTTCCGCAGGAGACTACGGCGCTTCGGGAGTCGGCGATATTGAATATTCGGTAAACGGAAATCGGATCACCGGAAAACTGACAAAGCCTCTCGCTCCGAATCAGGCGCTGACGGTAAGGCTTGAACTTCCGGAAAATTACTTCCGTTTCAACGACACGGCCTTTTATACAAAGCTGGCACTCCAGATTCTGATTCCTGTTATTGTGCTTCTTGTTGTCTTTATCCTCTGGTTAAAATACGGAAAAGACAGAAAAATCGTCAAAAAGCCCGAATTTTATCCGCCCGACGGCATGAGCAGTCTTGACGTTGCGTATTGGTACAAAGGGTATGTTGAAGAACGCGACGTTGTTCCGCTGATGATTGAGCTTGCCAACGAGGGCTATATCGACATTCGGCAGAAACGCACGGGCACGCCGGATTATCTTATCGTCAAGATCAAACATTATGACGGCGGCGACGAAAGCAAGAAAACGTTCTTCAAAGGTCTGTTTCCGGACGGATGCGACGCTGCCGCCGTAAAAGATCTGCGCGAAAGTTTTTACCTTTACGCGGTGCAGATCGTCGAGAATATCAACACGGAAGAAAATAAAAATCGGGTTTTCAGCCGAAACTCGCTCTCTATGCGTATCGGCTGCTGGGCAGCCTCTGTCGCGGGCATTATCGCTTCAATTCTTATCGGAGCGCAGATTATAGACGGATATGAAAGAATTGCCGCGGCAATAATCGGCATTGCTGTTTCTCTGTGCGCCTTCGGTTTGTCTTTCTTTATCAGAAAAAGGACGAAAAAGGGTCACGAAATCCTGCAGAAGATAGCAGGATTTAAGATGTTTCTGGAAACCGCCGAAAAGGAGCGGCTTGAAAAGCTTGTTTACGATAATCCGTCCTATTATTACGATATTCTGCCCTACGCCTATGTACTCGGCGTATCGGACGTCTGGACAAAAAACTTTGAGGGAATCGTCACGCAGGCGCCGGATTGGTACGGCAACGGCGCGTCGACCAACTTCATTTCCTTCTACGGCGTTTTCAGCCACATTATGCACGCCGCGTCTGACACGATGACGTCCGCATCGTCCGGGGCTTCGGGTACAGGAAGCGGAAGCTTGGGAGGCGGCGGTTATTCCGGCGGCGGTTTCTCGGGCGGAGGCTCGGGAGGCGGCGGCGGAGGACGCTGGTAACCCCAAAGAATTCAATACGCATCCGAAAATACACAAAAGCCGCTTGAATTTTTGATGTTCAAGCGGCTTTCTTCATCTATAAAGCATTTATTCGGCGGACATACTGCCCTGTTTTTCACGTATGCCCGCGGCAAAGTTACGCACACGATTCGTTCAGATTCGGTGCCGTTTACCTTCCGCAAATTTGTTCAAAGGCAAAGAAAAATGGCATTGAGCGCGGAAAAGCGGGTTCTTCAGGCTGCTGTGTTTCCCCGTTGCTTATGTATCAAATTCGTTTCCATCCCGTGGCGATAATATTTTTGCTTGTCGCTATATGGGACACGATGCTTTCGACAAGCTGGTGGTTCTTGTTTTTTGTGGAAATTTCGGCACGCACCTTAACGTTTCCGCCGTCCAAATCAGACGACTCCAGCCTGTGCAGCATCACGCCTTCTTTTTCTCTGATATGGAGGATCAGCTTTTCCTTTATGCTGGGAGCGTCCTCCTCCGTGCAGGTGACGGAAATGCTGTAAAACGCCTCTTCTTTCATTGTCTTTTCCTTGTCGTAATCCTGCTGCTTTTTGAGCGCCTCCGTTATCGGGTGGATTATGAGGTGAGAAAATAAAATCGTTGCGGCAATCAGAACGGCATACCAGAATTTATCAAGGCAGCAGAGTATTCCGACAGCCGACGATGCCCATACCGTCGCGGCAGTATTAATTCCCTTTACCTTTGTGCCGTCACTGAGAATAACGCCCGCTCCGAGAAAACCTATGCCGCAGACAACCTGCGCGGCGATACGTGTTATGTCTATGGTAGGGCTGCTGCCCGCGAGATACGAAAACGACGTAAAGGCAAACGAGCCTACGCAGACGATAATATTTGTCACGATTCCCGCATAATGCTTCGTA
>CANPXD010000029.1 GCA_947585615.1 uncultured Clostridia bacterium | reverse complement strand
GCCTTTCTACGATTATTACAGTGAAATAACCGACTTCACGGCAAATTCCGGATATATGGAAAAACCGATAAATGAGGCGACGCTTACTTTACAGGCCGGCATATACGATTTTGATGCAATAGAATTTGTGTGCGTGCCTATGGACAGCTTTAAGGAAAAAACGGCCTCCCTTGCCGAGGATGCGCTCGAAAATCTGAAAATCGAAACAGACGCCTTCAGCGGTGAAATTACGGCGTCCGAGGACGAATGGCTGTTTCTTTCAATTCCGTACAGCGAAAACTGGAAAGCCTATATCGACGGCGAGGAGACTGAAATTCAAAGGGCAAACACAGCCTTTTCGGCATTATTCCTCCGTGAGGGAAGCCACACCGTTGCGTTTGAATATTCCAACACCCTGCTGAACAAATCCCTGTTTATCAGCGTCTTCGGCTTTGCCGCGTTCGGCGTTACCGCGGCGGTTTATGAGGTTGTCCGCCGAAAGCATTCGCAATAATAAGCATTCGGCTTGCAGTCACGAATCAAAATCCTGTTTTTATCCGTCTGCTATACAAAAAACAAATGCGCCTGCGGCAGCAGACGCATTGTATGGTGACCCGGACGAGAATTGAACTCGTGTTACCGCCGTGAAAGGGCGGTGTCTTAACCTCTTGACCACCGGGCCATTGGTGGCTTTAACTGGATTCGAACCAGTGACACTGCGGGTATGAACCGCATGCTCTAGCCAACTGAGCTATAAAGCCGTATGTCAGGCTATTTTCAAGCAAGATAGATTATATTATATTATTGTTTGTTTGTCAACACTTTTTTTCTTTGCGAAAACCCGCGCATTTTCTTCTATAGAAAATGAAACATTTATTTGATATATTGCCCGATACGTGTTATGATATACAAGGTAGAATATTCTAATAGCGCAAACGCCTTTCCGTTTGTCTTGAAGGAAGTGAATTTTTACGGACAGCATTAATGAAACGCAGAAAAAAGTTTTTGAATACATAAAGAATGTGATCTCCGAAAGAGGCGTCGCGCCGTCGGTCCGTGAAATCGGAAAAGCGGCGGGACTTAAATCCACCTCAACAGTGCAATACAACCTGAACGCGCTTGAGCGTGCAGGATACATAGAGCGCGACCCGTATCTCAAGCGCACGATCAGACTTGCAAACACCTCGCTGAAAGCTGTTCCCGTGCCTGTTCTCGGAACCGTTACGGCGGGCGAGCCTATTCTTGCCATTGAACAGATTGAGGAGTATATCCCTGTCGCGATGCGAAGAGAGGGAGATTATTTTGCCCTGCACGTCAGGGGCGATTCGATGATAAATGCCCATATTGTTGACGGAGACATCGTCATTGCCGAGAAAACGCCCACAGCGTCAAACGGCGAAATAATCGTCGCTCTTATCGGCGAGGAGGCGACCGTAAAAAGATTTTACCGTGAAAACGGACACTTCCGCCTCCAGCCCGAAAATGAGCTGTATGCGCCTATCATCGTTGAAGAACTCACCGTGCTCGGCCGCGTTGCCGCCGTGGTGCGCAATTACTACTAAAACACCCGAAAGGAGTATCGTTTTCTATGTGCGAATGTAATCACGACTGCTCGTCGTGCAGCAGCAAATGCGCCGATGAAAAGAAGCAGAGCTTTCTCAAGCCCGCCAATAAATATTCAAAAATTAAAAAGGTGATCGGAGTCGTAAGCGGCAAGGGCGGAGTCGGCAAAAGCCTTGTCACCTGCCTGCTTGCGTCAAAGTGCGCCGCCCTCGGTCTCAGGGTCGGGATACTTGACGCCGATATAACGGGACCGTCTGTGCCAAAATCCTTTGGAATAAACGAAAGGGCTATGCAGGACGAAGAATGTCTGCTTCCCTCGGTTACAAAAAACGGAATAAAAATAATGAGCGTTAATCTTCTGCTTGAAAGCGAAAGCACGCCCGTTATCTGGCGCGGACCTGTTATCAGCGGCGTTATCGAGCAGTTCTGGAGCGATGTCCGCTGGGGAGAGCTTGACTATCTTTTTGTTGATATGCCTCCGGGAACGGGCGACGTTGCGCTGACCGTTTTCCAGAGCCTGCCCACAGACGGCGTCGTTATCGTTTCAACGCCGCAGGAGCTTGTTAAAATGATTGTGAACAAGGCGTATCATATGGCAAAAATGATGAACGTTCCCGTTCTTGGTCTTATTGAAAATATGAGTTATTACGAATGTCCCGGCTGCGGAAAAAAAGTTGAGCTTTTCGGCAGTTCAAAAATAGATGAAACCGCAAAAGAGCTGGGCGTTCCCGTGCTTGCAAGGCTGCCCGTTTCACCCGAGCTTAACCGCCTTGTCGATTCGGGAAAAATTGAGGAGGCGCGGTGCGCGGCTCTTGATGAATTTGTGAACACTTTGAAATAATGCGCCTGCCGCTGTCGGGCGAATAGGCAAAAAGGAGATAAAAAATGGCTAAGCGTGAAGATTATATTTCTTGGGACGAATATTTTATGGGGGTTGCCTTGCTTTCCGCAATGAGAAGCAAAGACCCCAACACGCAAGTCGGCGCCTGCATCGTCAATTCGGACAACAGAATCGTCAGCGTCGGCTACAACGGCTTTCCGCGCGGCTGCTCCGACGAAACCTTCCCTTGGGAAAGAACGGGAAGCAATCAGAACGACACCAAGTATCCTTTTGTCTGCCACGCGGAGCTTAACGCTATACTCAATTCAAACGGCAGGGATATGCGCGGCTCAAGAATTTACGTTGCGCTTTTCCCCTGCAACGAATGTGCAAAATCAATTATTCAGGCAGGCATTTCCGAGGTTATTTACATAAGCGACAAATATGCCGAAACAGACAACTGCCGCGCAAGCAAAATAATGCTTCAGGCGGCAGGCGTTAAACTGACTAAATTTATAAGCGACAAAACCATCTGCTTCGATTTTGACGAGGAGAACGTATAATTATATGGAACTTGATATATACGATTTTGACAAAACGATTGTTCCGTTCGACAGCGGTTCGCTTTTTGCCTGCTACTGCCTGCTGCATTATCCGTGGATAATCCTATGTCTGCCCGTTATATTTATTGCGGCACTGCTTGCGGTTCTGCGCATTATCAACTTCACGGGCTTTAAAAAAATATGTTTCATTTTTGTTGCCCTCATTCCGCTTGAAAAGGCCGTAAACGGTTTCTGGAACAAGCATGAAAAGCAGGTTCACAAATGGTTTTTAAACAGAAAGCACAAATGCGTTGTCATAAGCGCATCGCCGGATTTTCTGCTTGAGGAAATAGCCAAAAGACTTTCGTTTGATTTTCTTATCTGCACGCGGCACAACAGAAAAACAGGCGTTATAATCGGAGATAACTGCCGCGGCGAAGAAAAGGTGCGCCTGTTCAATCAGAAATTTCCGAACGCAAGGGTAATAGACGTATATTCCGATTCCCTCAAACACGACAAACCTATTTTTTCGCTTGCTCAGGGACAGTGCTTCCACGTTGTGAAAAGCGAGCCTGTTCCCTTTGAATTCGCAAAGCAGTTTTCAGAGCGGAAGTAACCGCGCGCCCGAATTGTTTTTACTCTGCGCTTTCGCAGGCGCGCAAAATTATTTTTACAGACCAAAATACAGCACGAAAGGCTATGAATATGAAAAAGAACGCAATCATCCTAATTGCAGCTGCTCTTTTGCTGTCCGTTTTTCTGCTGAGCGTCTCCGGATGCTCCACGGAGAATCCCTCCGAGACCACCGAGCAGTATTCCGTTTACCAGGCAGACGGAATGAAAGACCGTGAACGCGGCGGCAGAGTTCTTCTTACAGAGCTTAAGCAAGATGATTTTCACCTGTATTCCGAGGGCGAATACGTTATCCTTGTCCACAACGGTCAGGAAACCGAATTTTCCGACTGGAGCAAAAATATTACAGTAGAAACGCCTGATATGTATTATTACGATTTCAACGGCGACGGGGAAAAGGAACTGCTTATAAGATACTGATGAAAAAACGGGTGAATCAATCTACTGCCTTTACGCGCTTATCCCCAAGGCGGATGAAAACGGCGAAATCAAATACACGGTCTGCTACGGCGGCAGATCGGCGTGGCGTCCCACCTTTTCCGAAAAGGTCGTGAGCGAAATGACGCAGCCCGTAAGCTGTGACAAGAGACTTCAGTTTGTTATGGCAAACGCGAACTCCACGATGGCATATGACACCGCAACAGGTTTGCTTAAGGACGGCAGGGCATGGTATGCCGCAGCGCTGTCCGACGGAAAAGGACATTACTATCATTTTGACAAGTGGATTGAGGGACTCGGCGTTTACACGATAAATGAAAAGGATATGAGCATCCACGTTGAAATCGGAATTTTTGTAAGCTACAAGGAAACCGATACTCTCCAAAAGATAGGTCATATCAACTGCGGAATTGAGCTGAGCGGCTCTACGTTTCAGATTCAGCAGAGAAGCGTTACCTTTACAACGGAAAATGAGTATTTTGTCTCCGACCCGAGAAAAACCGCCGATGAACCATGGACATACACCTTTTCCAACACGGCGGCATATTCCTCAAACGACAAGATGATCGACAATCTGACAATGCGCTGCAATCTCAACGATGACAGCAGAAACGAACAGACGAGCTTTTCAAACAGCACAAATGATTTGAGAGCAATCGACCGCGTTGTTTTTGAAAACGACAAAATAACGTTTTATGCCAAAAGCGGCTTCACGTTCTCGGACGGCATCGTTAAAAACAGAAACTATACCGTCACCGCTTCCAACATCTACACGTTTGAAATCGGCTATTCGGCGGCAATAACACAGCTAAACGGCACGCAGGCGCTTGTAATCACGCTCGACAAGAGTTATCCCATTGAAGAAATGCTTCGTATGAATATAAATCTCGGAAGCTGATTTTCTTAAATTTTTATAAAATGGTAATTATAATATCAAGCGCATATTGAAGAAAACCGTTCAGCGTGATATAATTTAGCCGCTTAGATTCCGGAAGGGGGATATTTAATGGAAGTCGTCATTACTGCTGACTCAACGTGTGACCTGCCCGATTATCTTGTCAAAGATAAGGGAATAATCGTTTTTCCTCTCTCAATCCTCCTCGGCACAAACTCTTATCTTGACGGCGTTGAAATTCATGCTGCCGACGTTTATGAATATGTAAAAAAAACAGGCGAACTGCCCAAAACATCAGCTGTTACTCCTGCTCAGTATGAAGCCGTTTTCGCTGAAGCGGCATCACGCGGAGCAGCGGTTGTCCACATTGGGCTTTCCTCTGCAATTTCCTCAAGCTTTCAGAATGCCTGTGCGGCTTCGGAACGGTTTGAAAATGTTTACTGCATTGATTCAAAAAGTCTCTGCACCGGAATGGGACTTCTTGTTCTCAGGGCTTGCGACCTCAGGGAAAGCGGCTTTGAAGCAAAGCAGATCGCCGCAAGAATAAGCGCTCTTGTCCCAAAAGTGCGCACAACCTTTGTTCTTGACACCCTTGAATATCTCCATAAGGGCGGACGTTGCAGCGGTATAGCCAGATTCGGAGCAAACGTACTCGGGCTTAAACCGTCCATTGCCGTGAGCACCGAAACGGGAACGCTGGGCGTTGCAAAAAAATACCGCGGCAAAATGGACGCCGTTTATAAGCAGTATGTTTCGGACTGTCTGTCGTCTGAGAAAACGGCGGACAAATCAAGAATCGTGATCGCAAATTCCGGAAGCGTGGACAGCAATGTGATTGAATACGCAAAGACTGCCGCTCAGAAATGCGGCTTCAGAGAAATAATCACCGCACAGGCAGGATGCACAATATCATCACATTGCGGACCGGGAACGCTTGCCGTTTTCTATATGGAAAAATAAAAATACGGGCCTGACTTGCTTGCGTAAGTCAGGCTCTTTTCGGAGGAAAGATGACACTTAAGGAATTTGTTTTAAACGCGCTTAAAGAAAACGACGGAAAATACATAAGCGGTCAGGAACTTGCCGAAAAATCGGGCAAAAGCCGCGCCGCTGTGTGGAAAGCCGTAAAATCTCTGCAAAAGGACGGCTTTACCGTTCTTGCCGTCACAAACAGGGGATACGCGCTCGACCAAAAAAGCGACATCCTGACTCGGGCGAGAATATGCACGGCTATGAAACATACTGTAAAAGTTATCTGCCTGACGGAAACGGATTCAACCAATTCATACGCCAAAAGAATCCTCAGCGAAACGGACGGCGCTCCGCTTCTGATCGCCGCCGAAACGCAGACGGCAGGCAGGGGAAGACAGGGCAAACATTTTTATTCCCCGTCCGGCACGGGCGCATATATGAGCCTTGTTGTTCATCCGGACTCGCAACTTCAGAACGCCGTCTCGGCAACTACGGCTGCGGCTGTCGCGGTATGCAGGGCGATAGAAAGGCTGACAGACATCAAACCAAGCATAAAATGGGTAAATGACGTTTACTGTTCAAACAATAAGGTTTGCGGAATTCTGACGGAGGCAGTGACGGATTTTGAGCTGGGCATTGCTACGAGCGTTATTATCGGAATAGGAATCAATATAAACACTTCCGATTTTCCTGCCGAGGCAGGAAACGCCGGTTCGCTGAATGCGGATATAAGCCGCGCGGAGCTGATAGGCGCGGTCGCAGACGAGCTTCTGGACATCGTTTTCGGCGAATACAGTGATTTTATAGATTACTACAGAAGCCACAGTATGCTGCTTGGTAAAAAAATAAGCTTTATCCAAGGCGGAAAAAATACGCCTGCCACAGCCGTTGCGATAGATGAACGCGGCGGACTTGTCGTAAAAACAGAGGACGGAAAGGAACAGACACTGCGCAGCGGAGAAATCAGCATACGCTGGTAAAACAAGACTGCCGCACGCCGCTTCCCGCGATGAAAAAGAGGATTGCCATGAATGTATCTTTGAAATTCAAAAAACCGCGCAGGCTGCAGATCCTTGCCCTCATTATATTCTCTGCCGCCGTTATTATAACAACGGTGCTGCTGCGCGGTCCTTCCGAAAAGCGATCGTTTTTTTCGGACAAAAACGCCGAATATGTTCAGGGAATAGACGTTTCACAGCACAACGGCAAAATTGAATGGAATAAGGTGCGGGCAGACGCGGAATTTGCAATCATAAGGGCAGGCTTCCGCGGTTACGGAACAGGCGAAATCTCCGAGGACAGCCGTTTTAAGGAAAACGCGGAAGGCGCAAACAGCACCGGTATTCCGACGGGCGTATATTTTTACACACAGGCAACCACTCCTGCCGAGGCAGAGGAGGAGGCGGAATTCGTGCTTGCGCTGATAAAGCCGTATGCTATTGATCTGCCTGTTTTTATAGATTTTGAATATCCCTACGGAGAAGACGGAAAATATACAGGCCGAATGAGAAACGCCGCGCTTTCGGGCAGTGAGAGCGCCGAAATCATCAACGCCTTCTGCGCCTGTATCAAAAAAGCAGGCTATGATGCAGGCGTTTATTCCTCTTCATCCATCCTCACGCTTGAGGTCAAGACCACAGCGCTTGACAAAGACCTTTATATTTGGGTAGCCGATTACAACGCAAAAGTTACATATCCGGGCGCCTACGACCTGTGGCAATACAGCAAAAGAGGACACTGCGACGGAGTAAACAGCAAATATACCGATTTAAACCGCTGGTACACGGGAAACGGGGCTGATAAACCCGACTGAAACACACGCATTTTTCGTTTTACAGGATGAGGCAATTATTGACCTTTAAGGTATAATATGGTAATATAAATTATATACAGGCAACACACGGAGGCAGAAATCTATGAAGAACACCGAAAAATCACTCGATACGCTGACAGCGCTTTGCAAGGGCAGAGGCTTTGTTTACGCGGGCTCCGAAATATACGGCGGTCTCGCAAACACGTGGGACTACGGTCCTCTCGGCGTTGAACTTAAGGAAAATATAAAAAAGGCGTGGCGAAAAAAGTTTATTCAGGAAAACAAATACAATGTCGGACTTGATTCCGCTATTCTTATGAATCCGCAGACCTGGGTCGCGTCGGGTCATCTCGGAGGTTTTTCAGATCCCCTTATGGACTGCTGCGAATGCAAAACGCGCCACAGAGCGGATGATTTGATTGAAAACTTCGACGGCACAAACGTTGCGGGCTGGTCAAACGAGGAAATGAGCGCCTACATCAAAGAGCATTCTATCCCCTGTCCGAACTGCGGAGCCTGCAATTTCACGGACATACGCCAGTTCAACCTTATGTTCAAAACGTTTCAGGGCGTTACCGAGGATTCCAAGGATGAAATTTATCTGCGCCCCGAAACTGCTCAGGGAATTTTTGTGAACTTTGCAAATATCCAGAGGACAACGAGAAAAAAGATACCTTTCGGCGTTGCTCAGGTCGGAAAATCTTTCAGAAATGAAATCACGCCCGGAAAATTCATCTTCCGTGTAAGGGAATTTGAACAGATGGAGCTTGAATTCTTCTGCAAACCGGGAACCGACCTTGCATGGTTCGATTATTGGCGTTCTTTCTGCCGCGACTGGCTCTATTCCCTCGGAATCAGCAAGGAAAATCTCCGTCTCAGAGATCATTCGCCCGAGGAACTTTGCTTCTATTCAAAGGCAACAACCGACTTTGAATACCTCTTCCCGTTTGGCTGGGGCGAACTTTGGGGCGTTGCGGACAGAACGGATTACGATCTTACACAGCATATAAAAACAAGCGGAAAAAATCTTGAATATTTCGACCAGGAAATGAACGAAAAATATGTTCCCTATGTCATTGAGCCGTCGCTCGGCGTTGAAAGGCTTTTCCTTGCCGTAATAACCGAAGCGTATGACGAAGAACTTATCGACGCGGAAAAAAACGACAGCCGCGTTGTTATGCGTTTTCATCCGGCACTTGCTCCGTTCAAGGCGGCAGTACTTCCTCTTTCTAAGAAGCTTTCACCGCAGGCAGAGGAAATTTTTGAATCGCTCTCAAAGAAATTCAGCGTCGATTATGATGACGCAGGCTCAATCGGAAAACGCTACCGCAGGCAAGACGAAATCGGTACGCCCTACTGCATAACATATGATTTTGAATCCCAGGAGGACGGCTGCGTAACCGTCAGGGACAGGGATACTATGGAGCAGGTACGGCTTAAAATTTCGGAGCTCGCGTCGTTTATAGAAGAAAAACTTGAATTTTAACAGTCAGCGAAAGGAGTACGGTTATGAAATTAAACAGAGCGCTGATAAAACAGCAGGCAAAACAGCTTATAAGCGGCAATGTATTGAAGCTCTTTGCCATTTCCATTCTTACAATAATTTGTATGTCGCTTCCGGCGTTTATTTTCGGAGGTATCGGCGAATCATATATGATTTTAAAGTCTGTCGGTCTTGCGGAAGATTACGGCAGCCGGAATAATTATAACGATTTTGAAGAATTCGGAGATTTTGATGATTTTGAGGAATTCGGAGATTTTGACGACTTTGGCTATGATATGAATTCAGACATGGATTCCGCGGCCTTTTTTGATATGATGAAGCTTGCGGCAGGATTTTATTTTCTGATGATATTGGGTTTAATTGCCACGCTTTTACTTGCTCCGCTTGAAGTTTCCCTTGCGGGAACATACGTAAAATTTATACGGGGACAGCGTTTTGATACAGACCAGGGCGTTCGTATCACATTCCGCGAATCGTTTAAAAAGGGTCTGTACGGCAAAAAGCTCGGCGTCACCATACTAAGGGAGATCGTTGTGGCTTTGCTTTCCTATCTCTTCTTTATTCCGGGAATTATCTTTGGTTACAGTTCATATTTCTTTGCCCAGATTATGTGCGATTATCCCGAGCTGTCGCCGTGGCAGGCAATCAAACTCAGCAAAAAAATCGTCAAGGGCAACAGAACGGAGCTTTTCGTTCTTGATCTGAGCTTTATTCCGTGGATGCTTCTGAGCGTATTCCTTTTTCCGCTTATCTATGTTATTCCCTATATGAGTACGACTGTTGCCCTCTATTATGAGAACTTCCGTATCAGGGCAATCCAGGAAGGCAGAGTCACCGAGGACGATTTCCTCAGCGACAGACAGAAGTATGAAAAATATATGGCACAAAATCCAAACGGCGGCGCTTACAATTATCAGCAGCCGCCTGTAAGCAACGGTCAGTCAGCCTATAATCCGCAGCAGACTGTAAATAACGCCGCGCCGTATTACAATCCGCAGCAGCCGCCCGTTCAGAACAATGCCCCCTTCAATCAGCCCGCCGCCGGCGAGCCTGAATATTACACGCCGCCGCAGGAAACGCCTGACACACCTGTTGAAAATGAGCCGCCTGCTGCTGACGAAGCACCGCAGAACCCGGATACAACACAGCCTGCTCAGGAACAGACTGCCGAACCTATTGAAACAAACGCTCCTGCGGAGCGTACGGCTGAAGAATCCGCAGACCCCTCAACTGAGGAATAATAATAGTATTATTTATATAAACATAACGCACTCTCTTCTGAGAGTGCGTTCATTTTTTTCTTCTAATAACTGAATTACAATCCTGTGTTTTCGGCGATGTATTTTCTTGCCTTAACGGCATATTCAAACGGATTTGCCTTTGCGGGATCCTGCTCCGCTTCAACAACAACCCATCCTTCATAGCCGCTTTCCTCAAGAATATCAAAAATCGGCTTGAAATCAACATCGCCGTCGCCGGGAACGGTAAACACTCCGGCGCGTACCGCGTCAAGGAAGCTCATATGATTCGGCACAACCTGATTGTTATAAACATCAAGGCGGACGTCCTTTAAATGCACGTGCTTAACGCGGTTCACATATTTTTTGAGTACGGGAACGGGATCAATGCCTGCAAAGGTGAGATGACCGCTGTCGAAAAGAAGATATACAAGCTCGGGATCTGTGATTTCCATAAGCTTATCTATTTCCTCAACGGTCTGAACGCCTGTTCCCATATGATGATGAACGGTGAAATACATTCCCTTTGATTTTGCATAAGCGCCCATTTCATTGAAACCCTTTGCAACCGTTTCCCACTCCTCGTCGGTGTAATACGGCTTTTCATCAAGAATGGACTTATCAAGGCAGCCCTGTATGGAATTGCCCTGCTCCGAAACGCCGACGACTTTTGCGCCGAGCGCGTGGAGCTTATCGCAGTGCGCCTTGAAAGCTTCTATCGTTTCCTCATATGGCTTGGAGGTAAGATAGGACGAAAACCACGCGTTGCATATCCGAAGCCCGCGTATATCGAGATATTTTTTAAGAACGGCAGGGTCGGAGGGATATTTGTTGCCTATTTCCGAGCCTTTAAAGCCCGCGAGTGCCATCTCGCTTATACACTGCTCAAAGGTGTTTTCTCCTCCGAGGTCGGGCATATCGTCATTTGTCCAGCCTATCGGCGCAATCGCAAGCTGTACTTTGTTTGAATCAAGCATATTTTTCTCCTTATATAAGCCGCCGAAACGATCCGGGCGGCGGTTTTCTAATAGTCAAACGTTTCGCTGATGTGTTTTTGCATATCGTCATACGCCGCGGCAACCGTTTTGCTCTTTGAAACTTCGGCAACGCCGACGCGCCACCAGGATTCAAAACCGGGCGTCATTGTTTTGGGAAGCACCTTGATGTCGAAAACAACGGATTTTGTCTGTTTTTCCGCATCTTTCAGAGCCGCGCGCAGTTCGTCAGACGTTCTGATTGTATAGCCTTTTGCTCCGTATCCCTCGGCTATTTTTGCAAAATCAACGTCTATTTCCTCTCCGTCCAGCATACCCGTAACGGGGTTTCTCGCGCGGAAAACAGTCCCGAACGTATCCGTTCCCTGATTATTCTGGAGGTTTTCGATACAGCCCCATCCCATATTATCGAATACGCAGACATTTATTTTAAGTCCCTCCTGAAGCGCGGTGTAAAGCTCCGAATGTCCCATAAGGAAGGAGCCGTCCCCGCAGAAGGTGTAAACCTCGCGGTCGGGCTGCGCCAGCTTTGCGCCGAGCGCGCCGTTTATCTCGTAACCCATATTGGAATAGCCGTATTCCATATGGTATGTTCTGCAGTCTTTCGGTCTGAAAAGGCGCTGCATATCGCCGGGAAGCGAGCCTGCCGAGCCGAGCGCAATATCGCTGTCTTTCATAAAATTGTTTATTATTCCGAGGGCAAGGGTCTGGCTGAGTCCGCCCTCAAGCTCCGTGTTGTAATAATTGTCAACAATAGAATCCCATTCGGCTTTTGCGGCAGCGATTTCATCCGTATAAGCCGTTTTATAACCGTCGCAGGCAGTGAGCAGCGCTGTCAGCGCCTCCCTTGCGTCGGCAACAACAGCCTCGGCGTCCATTTTGTATGCGTCAAACGGGCAGATATTGATTCCGAGCACCTTTCTGTTCTCATTGAAGAGCCATTTGGACGATGTTGTGAAATCCGTAAACCTTGTGCCCACGCCGATAACAAGATCTGCGTCTCTTCCGATAACATTTGCCGCCTTGCCGCCCGTTACGCCGATACCGCCGAGATTGAGCGGATTTTTCCAGTCTATAAGACCCTTTCCCGCCTGCGTTTCGCTTATCGGAATCGTATATTTTTCCGCAAATTCAAGAAGCTCCTTTTCGGCGCCGCTGTAGCGCACGCCGCCGCCGCAAACGATAATCGGCTTTTTCGACTCCTTTATAAGCTTTGCCGCTCTTTCAAGCTGCGGCTGTGAAATCGGGCGTCTGTCCATATGCCATACACGCTTTTGCAGGAAATGCTCGGGATAGTCGTATGCCTCGCCCTCAACATCCTGTGGCATCGCAAGGCAGACTGCGCCCGTATCGGCAGGGTCGGTAAGAACGCGCATTGCGTTCAGGCACGCCGTCATAAGCTGCTCGGGTCTGAGAATCCTGTCGAAATAATGGCAGACGCCTTTAAATGAATCGGTTACGGTTCTGCCGTAATTGTCAAAAAACTCCGCCTGCTGCAAAACGGGGTCCGGCTGGCGGCAGGCAAACGTGTCGCCGGGAAGAACGAGCAGCGGAATTCTGTTTGCCGTTGCGCAACCGCAGGCGGTCACCATATTTGTTGCGCCCGGTCCTATCGACGAAACGCAAGGAATAATCGCCTTTCTGTCCATCTGCTTCGCATAGGCAACTGCGGCAAGAGCCATATTCTGCTCGTTTTTGCCCTGATAAAATTTGAGACTGTGACCGCCTTGCTCAAGCGCCTGCCCGACGCCGACAACGCAGCCGTGACCGAAAATACCGAAGATGCCGGAAACAAATTTTGTTTCAACACCGTCACATTCTATGTACTGATTGTCAAGGAACTTAACAAGTGCCTGTGACATTGTAAGTCTGATTCTTTTCATAATTAACCCTCGATTTCGGAAAGCTTGACAGGTCTGTGTTCCTCAACAGACTTCTTTGCGGCAAGACCGAGGCGGAGCGCTTCAAGACCGTCGTAAACAGTAGTCCGGGTCGGTTTGTCATTGACAACGCAGTCGATAAACTGCGTCATTTCGTCGGTAAAGGACTGCATATATCTTTCAAGGAAGAAATACAACGGCTTGTCGGACGAATTGCCCGTTTCGTCAATGAACGAAACGTTCGTTGGTGTGTCGTTTGCGGCGGAAGCCTGACCGTTTGATCCGAACACCTCAAGGCGCTGGTCGTAACCGTAGGCCGCTCTGCGGCAGTTGTC
Source organism: uncultured Clostridia bacterium (assembly GCA_947585615.1). Classification (GTDB taxonomy): domain Bacteria; phylum Bacillota; class Clostridia; order Oscillospirales; family Acutalibacteraceae; genus Eubacterium_R. The sequence continues at coordinate 9,749 of CANPXD010000029.1, read as the reverse complement.
TATAACGCCGATTGCGCCGCTTTTAAATTTAAGGGCAACGAGCGCCGTGTCAACATCTCCTGCCTCTCCGATTTCGGGATCAACCATAACGGTTGCATTGGCGTAAACCTCCTCGACCTCTCCGCCGATGAAGCGCGCCATATCGAAATCATGAACTGTCATATCAAGGAAAATGCCGCCCGAAACCTTAACATATGCGATTGCCGGCGGTTCAGGGTCGCGGCTTGTGATTTTAATGGTTTGCAGCCTGCCGATTTTGCCCGCATTTGCAAGCCTTTTGATTTCGGCGAAATTGTGGTCGTATCTTCTGTTGAAGCCTATCTGAAGCTTAACGCCCGCCTTGTTCACGGCGTCTATAACCTTTTTGATTTTTGCAACCGTGAGGTCAACAGGCTTTTCGCAGAAAATATGTTTTCCCGCCTGAGCCGCCTCGCAGGCTATATCGGCATGGGTATCTGTTGACGAGCAGATAAGCACCGCCTGAATTTCGGGATCATCCAGAATTTTATGATAATCCTGATAATAATTCGGAATACCAAGCTCTTCCGCAAGCTTTTTTGCTCCTTCAATATAAATATCGGAAACAGCGATGATTTCCGCCTGCGGAATGTGATAAGTGATTGATTTCGCGTGCACCTGACCGATGCGCCCCGCACCGATGATGCCAACCTTTAGCTTCTGCATAGTGTGTACCTCGTTCCTATGTATTTTTGTGCGCTGCACATTAACATTTTAATAATATCACACAGATTATGCTAATTCAAGATTTTGATTGAAATTAATACCGCGCCGCAGGCAATAATTAATATTAAATTTATAGGATTGCGGGAATAAAATCATATTGCATTGATAATATTTTGATTGTATAATAGATTATAATCAATTTTATGTACTTTTCGGGCAGAACGGCGGATTTATCCGTGTGCCGACAAAATTTTCTGCCGAAAACAGGAGGAATAAAAATGACGTATTCTTATAAAACAACCGGAACTTGTTCAAGAGAAATATTTATAGACGTCGATGAAAACGAGGTTATCCGGGACGTGCGCTTTGTCGGCGGCTGCAACGGAAATCTCAGCGGCATCGCAAAGCTTGTGCGCGGACTCAAAATAGACGACGTTATAGAACGGCTGGAGGGAACGACCTGCGGTCCGCGTCCCACCTCCTGCCCCGACCAGCTCGCAAGAGCGCTAAAACAGGTAAAGGAAAATTTCTGATATGTTCAAACTGAAAAGCAAAAACCTTGAAAGGGAATTCAAGGTGGCGGACGGCGGGCTTTTTGCCTCGCAGATAATAAACACCGATTCGGGAATGCAGTTTATTCCCGACGGAAACGGTTCGGAATTTGCAATAAGATTCGCAGACGGAGATGAATTTACCTCCAAGGGACTTCAGGTAATCGAGAGCGCGGAAAAGGAGGGACGTCTCTTCTTCCGCTTCAGGGAAACGATGGGCACAACGATAACCATGAGCTTCCGTGTTTCCAAGGACAGCTCAACGATTGAAAAGCAGCTTGTCGTTAAGCAGAGCACGCCCAAAATCATTGATTACATAGCGCTTGAAAACGTGGGTATCATCAACTCAAAATCTTCGTATTCCGTGCCGGGAGGAAAAACGGAGGCGGACGAATTTTATTCAAATCTCGGGCAGCCGTTTTATATAGACAGCTTATTTTTCGGCTGCGAATTTCCCGCAACCAAAAATATCATCAGCCACGGAAGAGGTCAGATCCTCTATTATCTCGGAAAAAGCGCCGAGGAACAGATTATATGCCCCGCAACCGTTATGGGCGGAGCAAAGGGCTGTTCTCTGCCTGAACTGCAGACCGCGTTTTACGAATACATTTCGGGAATTGCGCTGCCGTCCCCTCTCAGAATTCAGTACAACACCTGGTACGACAGAATGATGAATATAGACGCAGACAATATCCAAAAGTCGTTTTACAATGTTGAAAAACAGCTTTCGGCCCACTGCATTCCTCCCATTGACGGCTATGTTATCGACGACGGCTGGAATAATTACAACGGCAGTTTCTGGCATTACAATCAGAAAAAATTTCCCAACGGCTTTCTTGACGCAAGCCACGCCGCAAAAAGCCTCGGCGGTGAATTCGGTCTCTGGCTCGGTCCGCGCGGCGGATACAATTTCAACCGTAAATTTGCCAAAAAAATGGAGAAAAAGGGATTCGGCTATTATAACGCGCAGGCGAACGACATCTGCGTCGCGTCTGAAAAATACCTTACGAATCTTGAAAACTTCCTTGTTAAAGCCACAAAGGAAAACGATATATCTTATTGGAAACTGGACGGCTTTCTGCTTAAACCCTGCCTTAATCCCGAACACGACCATATAACGGGCGGCGACCACGAAATGTATGAGATTACCGAGATGTGGAGCCGCTGGATAAAAATTTTCAGGTCGCTGCACACAACAAGGGCAAAACAGGGCAAAAAGATGTGGATAAATATGACTTGCTACGCAAATCCGTCCCCATGGTGGCTTCAGTATGTCAACTCAATCTGGCTTCAGAACAGCAACGACATCGGTTTTGCAGACAACTATCCGCAGAACAGACAGGCGCAGGTCGACTCGGAAATAACATACCGCGACTCCATTTATTATGACTTTCTTGTTACAAGAGGTCTTCAGCTTCCTCTGAGCAGAATTTATAATCACGAGCCGATTTACGGCATTGAGGCGCATCTTGATTATACCGACGATGAGTTTGAAAAGGCATTTCTCTGGAATGCTTGCAGGGGCGCGGCACTCAATGAGCTTTATATCTCGGAAAGTATGATGAACGACGCAAAATGGCGTATTCTTTCAAATGTGCTTCGCTGGCAGCGAGAGAACTTTTCTATTCTTCAAAACGCAATGTTTCTCGGCGGCGATCCTGCCGAAAACAACATTTACTGCTATGCCTCGTGGACGAAGGAGGGTGAGGGAATAATCGCTCTGCGCAATCCGTCAGACGAGCCTGCCTCTCTGACTTTGACGCTTAACAAGCTTATGGGGTGTCCCGAAAGTCTCCGCAATGTCAAGCTGTGTGTTGTTTACGGGAAGGAAATCCAGAATCCCGAACAGCTTTGCAGCTACGCAGACAAGGTCACGCTTTCCCTTGCGCCGTTTGAGGTGAAGATTCTGCGCTTCGGCGCTGAGAACCGTGCGCAAACGGCAGACAAAACGGAGTGCGCAAATGATTTTACCATCAGCTTCGATTACAGCGGCAGCGATTCTCTTATCTGCCAGAACAACGACATTATGATAAGCGTTGAAAAAGGCAGGGTAAACGCCTGTGCAGGAACGCTCAGGCTTAAATCGGAGAGCATTATAAGCGGTACGGACCATAAAATCACCGTTGTTCGGGAAAAGAACGGTATGCTCAAGATTTATATAGACAATTTCCTTGACTGTTCCGGCTATGAAAAACGTGCCAAAACGCAGATTTCCACCGCCGGTCTGACAAGCGCCGCGAAAGGTTTTAAAGTGACCGATTCGGCAACGCCCTACAACAATATAATCACACTTACGGATATACTGAAACGAAACAAACGAAAGTTCAAAAAGGAGGCAGACAGATAATGATCTGCAAAAAATGCGGCTGTGACGCTCTTATTGCCGAGGGGGACTGGCTTCGCTGTCCTCAGTGCGGCGCGGAATATTTCAACACGGGCATTGATCCGGAAAACAGCGTCACAAAGAAAATTGATATGCTTGATAACGGCGACTCTGCGGAGCGGTCCGAACAGCGGGAACAGGTAACAGCGCAGACGGCTGAACCTAAGCAGCAGGAATACGCGGAGACTGACGAAAAGCCCGTTGCCGGGAAGGATGACACCGCCGCTTTTTCCGAATCAGCGGAGGACGCGCCTGTTGACGAAGCGCAGGATACCGTCGAGGAAGCCGAGCCGGAAGCGGAGGAAACTCAAGCGGAACAAACGGCGGAAAGCAACGGCATTGCCCAAATGGAGAAAAACACCGATGTTCCCGAAAACCGGCAGAATAAACAGGAAAAGAAACCGGGGAAGCTTAAGGAAATCATTGACTTTCTTCTTCCCATCATCATTGCGGTTGTTGTTGCCCTTCTGCTTAAAAACTTTGTTTTCGCAAACGCTGTCGTGCCCACCGGCTCAATGATTGCAACAATCAATGAATACGACAGAATCATCGCAAGCAGGCTCGCCTATCTTTCGGATACCCCCGAGCGATACGACATCATTATGTTCAGCTATCCCGACGATGAGTCTCAGCCGTTTGTAAAACGTGTAATCGGCACACCGGGAGACACGGTTTCTATTACAAACGGGGTTGTATATATCACGGACAAAAACGGCACGATGTATCAGACGGACGACAGCTTTGTCAATCCCGAGGAAACGCCCTCCGGAGATTTCGATCCGCTTTATATCCCGGAAAAGGGAGAGACCATCACAACAGACGGCGAATTCTGCTATGCCGAAAACGGTATGCAGGTCGGCACTACGCAATTTCTCGGCAAATACTGTGAAACAGGCTCCGACGGAACATACACGGTAAAGGAAAATCTTTATTTCGTTATGGGTGATAACAGAAACAACTCGCACGATTCGAGAGCGTGGAACAATAAATTTGTTGCACAGAACAAGATTATGGGCAAGGTATTGTTCAGATACTATCCCGGTTTTGAAATCCTGAAATAATCCTATCCGCCGCCTGAATTTTTCGGGCGGTTTGTCCTATCGAAAGGCAGGTGACCGTTATGACGCTCGATTTTAACGGCGGCAAATTCAAAATTATGCAGATTGCGGATGTGCAGGAGGGCGCGAAAGTAAGTCCCGACACAATAAGGCTGCTTAACGCCGCACTTGACAGAGAACAACCTGACCTTGTTGTTTTTTCCGGCGATCAGATCTGGAAATACACGAGCTTCAAGGGTAATGCGGCAAAGGTTGAGGAGGTGCTGCGCAAAATAACCGATCCTGTCACCTCACGCAAAATCCCCTTTGCCGTCTGCTTCGGAAATCACGACAGACAGGTCGGTCTCACAAATGCGGAGCAGTTTGAAATCTATAAAAAATTCAGCGGCTTTATCGGCGACAACTCCGCCGATACAGACGGCTGCGGCGATCAGGTTATCGAGCTTGCGCAGGACGGCAGGGTAAGCTATCTGCTGTATCTGCTGGACAGCCATTCGGGGCTTAAATCCGGCGGCTACGACTGCGTGCATAAAAATCAGATAGACTGGTATAAAAAAACACGCGACAAATACGAAAGGGAATACGGCTCGGTTCTCCCGTCCGTTGTGATTCAGCATATCCCCGTCCAGGAAATAACCGAGCTTCTAACCGAGGTAAAGAAAGGCACGAAGGACGCCGTTCAGGGCTTTCGCAGACACGCCGGGAAATGGTTTGTTCTCAATAAAAGCAGGGTTAATGAAAATGGCTTTATGCGTGAATCCCCCGCCGACCCCGAGGAAAACAGCGGAGAGTTTGACGCCATGGCGGAAAAAGGAGACGTTAAAGGGATTTACTTCGGGCATGACCACAACAATTCGTTCCACGGCAAGGTGCGCGGAATCGATTTGTGCTACACACAGGGCGCGGGCTTTCACGTTTACGGTCCGGGACTTGACCGCGGCGTAAGAGTTATAACGCTTACGCCTGACGGAAAAGCAGACACCTACGATCTGAGATACAGAGATCTTTTGGGGCGCAGGATTGATGAAAAGCTTCGCTATGCCGTAATTTCACGGATGCCCACAAATGTGCACGACGCCATACAGAGAGCGGTGAAAGCGGCGGCTTCTCGGAATCATAGCGGCAATAATCGCCGTTACCGCACGGCTTACATAAAAGACTTACGGATCACATAATAAGAGACTGCCTCACGCAAAGCAAGGCAGTCTCCTTTTTATGATTATGAAAATCCATTTATCATTTGTTCTGTTTTTCCGCACGGCGTCTATTTGCAGAATCTGTGGCTTCCTATTACCGCCGTAACGGGACGGGAGTGCATAAACGAATCGTTTGTTTTGTTGGCGTTAAAGTAATAAATCGCCCCTCCCGTGGGATCCCATCCGTTTATTGCGTCTTTTGCGGCGCGCTTCGACGTTTCGGAGACGGGTTGATACCAGTTGCTGTCGTAAACGCAGGAAAACGCGCCCGACTGATACACAACTCCGCTGATTGAATCCGGGAACGAACTGTGGGCAACCCTGTTCAATATTACGGCTCCGACGGCAACCTGTCCTTCATAGCTTTCGCCCCTCGCTTCGGCGGAAATAACCTTTCCGAGCAGTTCCACATCGGAACTGCTGTAGGATGTGCCGCCCGAAGAAGAACTTCCTCCGCTGAGTCCGAGATAGAGAAGCGTTGCCTGACCCACGATACCGTCTGCCGTAAGGCCTACATTGCGCTGAAAGCTCTTGACCGCGCTCTGGGTGTTCTGACCGAAAATACCATCCACGCTTCCCTTATAATAACCGAGATCCTTGAGTTTCTGCTGAATCCGTTTAACCTCGTTGCCCGTTGAACCGTATTTTGAAAGCGCGTAAACAGATTCCTCCTTATATGAAATTTCATAAGCCGTAAGTCCTGCCGCGCCCGCGCCGAGCGCGATTGCAAACACAAGAAGAAAAACATAAAAATTTTTAAACGCTTTATAAACTGTCATTTTTTCTTACTCCTTAAACAAAAAAATTCAGCAGAAAAGTTATTGCCGCGCCTGCTCCCAAACAAAGCAGAGACTGCGTTATTATATACCTTATTTCCCTTTTCGATTTTCTGCTTTTCGGCGGTTTGCCCGTGCTTCGGGCAAGCGTTTCCGCCTCTTTTTTTATTTTTGCCCTGTCTTCGCTTCCATATTCAGGTTTTACAAAAAAAATGATTCTTTCAAAGTAAGGATTTTCTGTATTGGTTACCTCAAGAACCTGTCTGTTTACTCCCTTAATCATAATTTGTCCGTTTTCCTTTCAGATTTATACAAATAGTGTTGGATTTTACAAAGGCAAATATACGGATTCAAAAAAATACATTTTTAGTTATTTTTGCAAGTAATTTTTTCTTGACAAACCTTTTCAATAACAAATTGTATTAAACCCCTTTCGTTTAAAATTGTGGAAAACGTTGTGGAAAATGTTTAAAACAGCGCCGATATACGGCTTAAACAAGCGATTTTTGATTGTTAAAAACGCAAATTTGCTTTTGATTTTTGAGTTTTCAATAATTTACACCGAGTTTTTAACAATTTGTAAAGTTACAAATGGTTACAATTTTTTTGTCTATTTTGCTATTTTTCATCTTCCTTACCATGCTCAAATGTGGTATAATTTAAATATAAAACGCGGAGAAAATTATACAAAGAATGATAATCACAGAGAAAGACGGCTGTCTCATTTTAGACGGCGTAAAATGTTTTGACCTTGCCCTCACACTTGACTGCGGACAGGCATTCCGATGGGAGGAACAGAGCGACAGCTCGTGGAGCGGAGCGGCGATGGGCAAATTTTTAAACATCAAAAAGGTCGGCAATGAGCGTTTCATGCTTAAAACGACTGCCGAGGATTTCAATAACCTATGGCGTCATTATTTTGATTTTGACAGGGATTATGACGCAATCTGCAAGAAAATAAAGGAGGATTCTCTCGTTGCCTCCACCGTTGAGCAGTATTACGGAATAAGGATTCTCAAGCAGGATCCGTGGGAAGCGCTTGTCTCCTTTATTATAAGCCAGCAAAACAATATAAAAAGAATCAAAGGCATTATAAAACGCCTGTGCAATACATACGGTGAAAAAATATGCGACGGCTGGTATTCCTTTCCCGACGCCGAAACACTCAGCGCACTGGAAACAGAGGATTTTGAGGCAATCGGAGTCGGCTACAGAGGAAAATATCTCAAAAAACTTGCGGACGATACTGCGGCAGGAAAAATCAGGCTTGACGAAATCAAAAAGATGAACCTTGGGGACGCAAAGGCGGCTTTGCTTGCTATTTACGGGGTCGGCGTCAAGGTTGCGGACTGCGCGCTGCTTTTCGGTTTTCAGTTCCTTTCGTGCTTTCCTCTCGACGTTTGGATGAAGCGTGTTATGGCATATTATCCCGACGGTCTTCCCGAATGCTTTAAAGGGTACGAGGGCATTGCGCAGCAGTATCTTTTTCACTGGGCAAGAAACCATTTGAAATAGCCTTTCGGAGAATATTTTGATGAAAAAATTATTTGTTGAAAAAATATGCGGAGATACAATCACGCTCGACGCAGAGCAGAGCCGCCACGTTGCCAAAAGTCTCAGAATGAAGGTCGGCGATATGCTCACGCTCTGCGACGGCGTCGACGATTACGGCTGTATTATAGATGAAATAACAAAAAACGCCGTCACGCTTTCCGTCTGCTACAGACAGGCAGGCGCAACAGAGCCGAATATAAAAGTCAGCCTTTATCAGGGAGTTCCGAAAGGAAGCAAGCTTGAGGATATTATTCAGAAGTGCGTTGAGCTTGGCGTTTACGAAATCACGCCCGTGCTTACAAAGCGGAGCGTCAGCAGACCGGACGAAAAGCAGGCCGCCGTCAAGCAGAAGCGATACGCTAAAATTGCCCTTGAAGCGGCGCAGCAAAGCGGCAGAGGAATTGTGCCTGAAATCAACACAATGACAAGCCTTGAAAACGCCCTTTCCGAATGCGGCGCAGAGCTTAAAATTATTTTTTACGAGGGCGGAGGAGAAAGTCTGAACAAACTCATAAAAGGCGATCTAAAATCCGTTGCTGTTTTTATTGGACCTGAGGGAGGATTTGAAAAGGATGAGGTTGACGCGGTTATCCGCGCGGGCGGCGTTTCCGCAACGCTCGGTCCGCGTATTCTGCGCGCACAAACAGCTCCCGTTGCCGCTCTGTCGGCAATTATGCTGCTGACCGGCAATCTTGAATAGACTTCAAATTGCCTTTGCAGTTAAGAACACCCTATTTTCTTTTATACGCAGCATTTCAAACCATACCCGCTGGTGCCGAGCGCGCATCATATTCTGACCCAAAAACGACGACGAATGGGTTAATGAAACATCCGGTAAAAACAGCGTTGGATTATACAGTTCGCCTTTTGATTATATTTCCATACATCATCATCCGAGCGGCGGTGCGTTTTGCCGGGTATATGCCCTCTTTATTTCAGCAAACGATTCCTATAGATGAAGCTTGAATAAGATGTTCAGAATTTTTAGGAAAAGGAGCAAAATAAATATGGGTACGAATACCGAAAAATCTTATAAAGGCATTGAAAAATAGTTACGCCTTTAGAAAATGTAAAACCGTATGAAAATGATGAAGAAGAACCAGATGAAATAACAACTTGGGAAGAATTTGACCGTGCATTAGTTACCCTTGATAAAGAAATAAAAGAAGGCAAATTTGATTATTAAGCACCTTTGCAGTCAACTGTAAGGTGCTTTTTTATGCTTATTTTCAGGAGGTACATCGGTATACTCTGCCGATGTTCCCGCATAAGCAACGGGAAATCAAACACAACAGCCTGAAATACGTTTTTCCGCGCCTAACGCCATTTTTTCTTTCCATACGGCAAGGATAACCTTATGCGCAAAAGCGGACTTTTTAGGTTCGCGCAGTTTAATTTCTTCATTTTGCCCTTTTTTGCCATAAAAATATGCACCTCCAAAAGGGGTTGCCTTTTGGGGTGCATATCAAAAGGTTCTATAATAAATGTTGGGGTAACGGAATATCCTCAACATTTATTTTTATGAAAAAAGATAAAAACATGAGACA
>CANPXD010000028.1 GCA_947585615.1 uncultured Clostridia bacterium | reverse complement strand
TTCCATAACAACAACACCCCTGTTCCCTTATATTATACAGGAAACTAGGGCGTTTGTATAGCTTTTTTGACAGGCTGAAATGCCGCTTGAATTTGATATTCAAGCGGCATTCACAATGTATTCATCAATCGGGCAATGAGTTTATATTCAATTGTTGTCAGCCGTCATATTCGTCGGCGTTTTCCCAGTTGTGCCAGATGTTCTGAACATCGTCATTTTCTTCAAACATATCAATCATTCTGCTCATTTTCATCATATCGTCCTGATTTTCAAGGCGTGTGTATGTTGCAGGAATATACGCAGGTTCGCTTGAAATTATTTTGTATCCCTTGGCTTCAAGTTCATCGCGAATAACTCCGACGTCGTTTGCATCCGTTCTTATTTCATACACTTCTTCATCGTCAGAAATGAAATCCGTTGCGCCGGCTTCGATTGCCTCCATCATCAGAGCTTCCTCATCGGTATCTTCTTTTTCAACGATGATTACGCCCTCTCTGCTGAACATAAAGGTAACAGAACCGGGATTCCCCATATTGCCGCCTGCCTTGTCAAAGTAATGCCTTACTTCGCCGGCAGTGCGGTTTCTGTTGTCTGTAAGAGTCTCGACAACAACGGCAACTCCGCTTGGGCCGTAGCCCTCGTAAATTATTTCTTCATAGTCCGCAGAACTTGTATCTCCCGCCGCTTTTTTGAGCATACGCTCAATATTGTCGTTCGGCACGTTGTTCTGCTTTGCCTTTGCTATAACATCCTTGAGTCTTGAGTTTACATTCGGGTCAGGCCCTCCGTTTTTAACGGCAACCGCAAGCTCTCTGCCTATTTTTGTGAACACCTTTGCTCTTGCTGCGTCGTTTGCGCCTTTTTTCCTCTTTATCGTACTCCATTTTGAATGTCCGCTCATTATAACACGCTCCATATAAAAATCTGCAATCATTCTAACACATATAATTGCCGCTTTCAAGTGTAAAAATTGTGTTGTATATTTTAATTTCGTATGTTATTATAAATAAGTATAATATCTATCAATAAGGAGAAGAATTATGTATTCAGATTATTACGATTCGATCGGCAAAGTTGCCGAAACCGATAAGGAAGTTGCAGATGCTATGGCGCTTGAGCTTAAACGCCAGCGTGAAAATATTGAGCTTATTGCCTCAGAAAATCTTGTTTCACCGCAGGTTATGGCTGCAATGGGAAGTGTTCTGACAAATAAATACGCCGAAGGGCTTCCGGCAAAGCGGTATTACGGAGGCTGCCAGTATGTTGATATTGTTGAAAACATAGCCATAAAAAGAGCGTGTGAGCTTTTCGGGGCAAATTATGCAAATGTTCAGGCACACTCGGGTGCTCAGGCAAACACTGCTGTTTATCTTGCTCTTCTTAAACCGGGCGACACCGTAATGGGTATGAGTCTTGACAACGGCGGACATCTTACACACGGCTCTCCTGCGAACATAAGCGGAAAATATTTTAATTTTGTTCCGTATGGAGTAAACGACGAAGGCTACATAGATCTTAGCGCTTTTGCAAAGCAGGTAAACAAGGTGAAGCCAAAACTTATAGTTGCAGGAGCTTCTGCTTATCCGCGCGAAATTGATTTTAAAACGATGGCTGATATTGCCCATGCAAACGGCGCGATGTTTATGGTGGATATGGCTCACATTGCAGGTCTTGTTGCGGCAGGACTGCATCAGAATCCCGTTCCGTATGCCGATGTTGTTACCACAACAACACATAAAACGCTCAGAGGCCCAAGAGGCGGACTTATCCTCTGCAACAATGAATATCTTATTAAAAAGCTTAATTCGGCGGTCTTTCCCGGAACACAGGGCGGTCCCCTGATGCACGTTATTGCCGGAAAGGCTGTATGCTTCGGCGAGGCGCTTAAACCTGAATTCAAGACGTATCAGCAGAGAGTTATAGACAATGCTCAGGCGCTTGCTAAAGGACTGACAAAGAGGGGTCTTAATCTTGTTTCGGGCGGCACGGACAATCATCTTGTTTTACTGTCGCTCATAGGGACGGGCGTTACGGGCAAGGAACTTGAGACAAGGCTTGATGAGGTTCATATTACTCTCAATAAAAACACTGTTCCAAATGAGCCGCTTTCACCGTTTGTAACATCCGGCGTGAGAATCGGTACGCCGGCCGCTACAACGAGAGGTCTTAATGAGGATGATTTTGAAAAAATCTCAGAATATATTTATCTTGCCGTAACCGATTTTGAAAACAGAAAAGATGATATTGTAAACGGAGTTGCGCAGATTTGCTCCAAATATCCTCTTTACGAATAATATGTGAACGGAAGTGAAAAAAGTGACTGTGCTGTTCGGCAGGGTTTTCGGTTTAATTTTGAATATCATTTATTCATTTTTTAAGCTGAAAAAAACGGAAAACAAGGTTGCTTTTATATCACGGCAGAGTGAAACGCCGTCGATTGATTTTCGCAGGATAATAGATGAATTAAAAGCAGAGTATCCTCAATATAAGATTGAGGTACTCTGCAAAATGATACCGAGCAGTATAGGCGGAAAGATTGCATATATCGGTGAAATGCTGCGCCAGATGAACGCGCTTGCAACATCAAGGGTTGCTGTGCTTGACGGATACTGTATTACCGCCTGTATATTAAACCACAAAAGCGATTTGAAAATCATTCAGATATGGCATGCGCTCGGCGCTTTCAAGCGCTTCGGAAAATCTATACTTGACAAAGAGGGCGGAAGTTCTTCAAAAACAGCCGCCGCGTTTAAAATGCACAACAACTATGATTTGATTGCGGCAAGCGGAGATAAATGCGTGCCGTATTTTGCGGAGGCTTTTGGTCAGCCGCAGGAAAAATTCATTCCCATTGGTATGCCGAGAATGGATTATCTGACAGACGAAAATGCGGCGGCAGAACTGAAAAACAGGATATTTCGGTCCTATCCGCAGCTTGACAACAACAAAAAAAATATACTTTATGCTCCAACCTTCAGGGATAATGAAGAGGACACCGCGGCACTGAGAAAAGCAACAGAGGAACTCGCATCCAATGTCGATTACTCTCAGTATAATCTTGTTGTCGCACATCACGTTGTCGATACGAATAAAGAAGAAGTTTACGTTGATTCACGTAACAATGTAATATCAGGCGAAAAATATACCGGTATGGATTTTATGTCTGTTGCCGACGCGGTTATTACCGATTACAGTTCAATTATATATGAGGCTTTGCTTAAAAATCTTCCCGTTTATATTTACTGTTTTGACCGAGAAAAATATATTGATGAGCGTGGATTTTATATTGATTTTCGCAATGATCTTCCTGCCGTTTACGCAGAGAACGCAGAGCAAATCTGCAAAAGCATAGAGCGTGGCATTTCGGCGGATGAAACGAAAACCGAAAATTTCAAATCAGACTACGTCAATAAGAAATTCCCGTCGGTTACAAAAATTTACGCGATACTTATTGATGAGCTTGCCCGCAGTGTTTACGACGGAAGATATAATTATAAAGGAGGAAATAATGAATAAGCTGTTTTCTCCGCTTTATCCGCTGCTGCAAAGGGCAAGGTTTTCAAAATTCATCTTATATTTTAACAACGCAAAAAAATACCCTCTTGAAAAAGATAAAATTCTTATGTTCACGACTTCAAGGGGAAAACTCGGCGGAAATCTGCTTGCAATCAAAGAATATATAGAGAAAAACAGACTTCCGTATAAAATCACGGTTTACACAAGCGTAAATATGCCGGACGGCAGAACCGTTGCTCGGGAGATGGCGTCAAGCAAATTTATACTTGTTGATGATTTTGAACCGCGCGTTTATGTTCTTAAACTGCGCAAGGGGCAGCATCTTGTTCAGGTATGGCACGCAATGGGCGCGTTTAAAAAATTCGGCTACAGCAGAAAAACGGCCGATAAAAATTCGCTGACGCATAAAAACTACACGGAGGCAATCGTTTCATCGCCCGAACTTTCGGGGATATATGCCGAGGCTTTCGGGATAGACGAAAGCAGAATCAAACCGACGGGCATTCCGAGAACGGATTCCCTTTTTGACAGCGAATATATCGAAAAAACAAAAAAGCGCCTTTATGAACGGCAGCCGCTTTTAAAAGGGAAAAAGGTTTGCCTTTATGCTCCGACTTTCAGAGGGGATAACGTGAACGACGCGTATTATCCTGAAGAATTTATTGATTTTGAAAAGCTGATCCGCGGACTTGGAGATGACTGGACTGTTATTCTTAAATATCATCCGTTCATTAAAAATCCTCCTGTTGTACCCGACAGTCTTAAAAACAGTATATTTGATTTCAGCGATGAGAGAGACATAAATGACATTCTGTTTATTACTGATGTGCTTGTCACAGATTATTCATCGGTGATTTTTGAAAATGCGATACTTAATAATCCGCTTGTGCTTTATGCGCCCGATCTGGAGAATTACTGTGACGGCAGAGGTTTTTATTTTGATTATGACGAGTATGCCTGCGGCGGTGTAGTTGTTAAAGATAAAAAGAAACTCGCGCAGGCGGTTATCAATGCCGCTGAGAGCGGCAAAAGCAATGAAAAATTCAAAAAGCGTTTTGTTTCAAGCTGTGATGGAAATTCCTGCAGACGCTTTGTTGAGGAAATATTAAAGTAGGGCGATAAAAATGAGCTATAAACTTTCAGACAAATACAGAAATTTAAAACCTTCCGCCGTAAGGGAAATTCTCAAGGCAACAAACGAACCGGGAATGATTGCGTTTGCAGGCGGCTCACCTGCCGTTGAGGCGTTTCCCTGTGAAGAGGTAAGGAAGCTGTCGGCTGAAATTCTCGCCGAAGATCCCGTTTCGGCTCTTGTTTACGGAGTTTCGGAGGGTTATGAGCCGCTGAGACAGCAGGTTTCCCAATGGCTTAAAAGGCGTGAAAATGTCGGCGGAGATAACGACAGCGTTATAATTACGGCAGGCGGCACACAGGTTATGGATATAGCCACAAGGATTCTTGCTTCTGAGGGAGATACGATTATATGCGAGGAACCGTCGTTTATCGGTTCTCTTAACTGCTTCCGCTCCCACGGCTGCAAGCTTGCAGGAGTGCCGATTGATGATGACGGAATGAATATTGCCGCACTTAAAAAAGTTGTTGAAAGCAATCCCGGCGCAAAATTTATATACACGATTCCCAATTTTCAGAATCCGGGCGGAACAACGCTCAGTCTAAAAAAACGCAGGGAAATGTACGAAATTGCGAGAGAAAACAACCTTGTTATCGTTGAGGATAATCCCTACGGAAATCTGAGGGTCGAGGGCAGTGATGTGCCTTCGATAAAAAGTATGGATACAGACGGTATTGTTCTTTATGCGGGTTCGTTTTCAAAGATACTTGCACCCGGAATACGCGTTGCCTATGCGGTTGTACCTAAACCGATGGCAGGAGCTTTCACAATTGGAAAGCAGGTCTCCGATGTGCACACGGGTGTTCTTAATCAGATGATAGTCTCACGCTGGTTTGACGAATACGATGTTGATGAACATATTGAGAATATAAAAAAAATTTACCTCCGCAAGCGTAATCTTATGTGCGATGCACTTGATAAATACTGCGGTGAGCGTCTTAAGTACGTTAAACCGCAGGGCGGTCTTTTTATCTGGGCACGCCTGACCGAAAAAATAGATATGCTTGAATACGTTGGAAAACTGATAGAACGCAGAGTCGCCGTTGTGCCGGGCACGGCTTTTATGACGGACGACACAGCGCCCTGCGCTTATATACGCCTTAATTTCTCAACACCATCCGACGAGGACATTGTTAAGGGAGTAAAAATAATGGGCGAAATTCTTAATGAATATGAGGACAGAAAGTAATGCAGGAAAATAATGTTCAGAGAAAAAAGAGAAGCTTGTCTTTTATACAGCCGACTTCCGTTCCCACTCTGGGAAATTATCTTGGCGCGATGAAAATCTGGCCGTCTTTTCAGGATGCGTACGACACGATTTACGGAGTAGCGGATTTACATTCAATCACCGTAAGGCAGGAACCTGCAAGATTAAGACAACAGATACACGAAATGTTTGCTATGCTACTTGCGCTCGGCATTGATCCCGAAAGGGGAATTGTTTTTATTCAGTCTCAGGTGCCTGCTCATTCACAGCTTGCGTGGATTTTAAACTGCTATACGCAGTTCGGTGAACTGAGCCGTATGACGCAGTTCAAGGACAAATCTGCTCAGCACAGTGACAATGTAAATGCGGGGCTATTTACATATCCCTGTCTGATGGCGGCGGATATTCTCCTTTATCAGGCAGACATTGTTCCTGTAGGAGCAGACCAGAAACAGCACGTTGAGATCTGCCGTGATATTGCCCAGCGTTTCAACAGTGTTTACGGAAATGTTTTTACCGTACCTGAGCCGTCTATACCGAAAATCGGCGCACGCGTTATGAGCCTTTCCGACCCGACAAAAAAAATGAGCAAATCGGATCCAAATCCGCGCGCCACTGTTCTGCTTACAGATGAGCCGAATGTAATAATGAATAAGTTTAAATCCGCTGTCACCGACAGCGAAATGAGTGTGCGCTATGCCGATGGCAAGGACGGGATAAACAACCTTATGACGATTTATTCAGTTGTTACGGGATTGAGCTTTGAAAAAATAGAAGCTGATTTTGCCGGAAAGGGCTACGGAGATTTCAAAAAGGCGGTCGGAGAAGCCGTAGTCGAGGAACTCAGACCTGTCAGGGAAAAATTCAACCGATATATGGCTGATAAAGCGTATCTTGCCGAATGCGAAAAGAAAGGCGCGGAGGCGGCTTGCCGCATAGCGCAGCGAACGCTTGGAAAGGTTATGAAAAAAGTCGGTTTTGTATTATAAGTTCATTGCAAAGGACAGAAGTTTTTTTCTGTTCTTTTTTTCTTTTTGTATAATCTGTCTAAAAACATTTATATTTTTTGTTATGCTTAAGAGTTGACCGTTTATTAATTACTATGGTATAATTTTACTGTATATAAACCGATTATAAACTGCACAAGGAGGAATCAGATTGAAAGAAGCAAAAGCTATGGCTTATGCAAATATGTACGGAGTTCTTGCAACGCTCGAAAATCTTTGTGAAATTGATAACGAGGCAAAAGAAATACTGAAAACAATCAAAAAGCCGGTTTCGCTCTGCTTAGATGTGGCAAACGGACCGTGCTGCACTTTTCATTTTACAAAAGACGGATGTAAAATGACAGAAGGCGCGTCAGGCTGCACCTGCAAAATGAATTTTGGCTCGCCTGAAAAGTTTAATGCCCTGATTGATGACAGTAAGCCGGGAATTCCCGTTAAGGGTGTTGCGCAAGTGCTTTCATTTCTTTTAGGGCCGTTTTCAAAGCTGACCGACCGTCTTACAAAGTTGCTTATGCCGAGTGAGGAAGATTTGAAGGACAGAGCATTTTTTGAGGAGTCCACCATTCTTACCTTTTATACGATTGCGGGCGCGATCTCCGCACTTGCGAATTCCGATTCAATATCAATGTTTACAGCAGAAAGCACGGTGAACGGCACTGTTTCCATGGGAATAAAGGATGTCTGCTATGCAACAATCAAGGTTAAAGACTGCCGCTTTAAAACAATCAAAGAAAAAGCGGTTAATCCGAGAGCCGTAATGGAGTTTGCAGATATAGACCTTGCGTATGGACTGTTTACAGGCAGCGTTTCCACTATAGCCGAACTTTGTAAGGGCAACATTTATATGGCAGGTATGATTTCCATGGTGGACAATCTTAACCGGATTCTCGACAGAGTTGCTGTTTATCTTGGTTGATAGGAGGAAAATCAAATGAGTAAATATCCTGAATATAAACACGAAAAAAGCAGAGAGTGGTTCAACAGAGCGCTTGATGCAATCCCGTCCGGCGTCTACGGTCATTTAGGACCGAGTGAAGGACTTTTTCTTCCGATAACAAAATGGCCTCTGCTAAGTCAAAAAGCTAAAGGTACATATTTCTGGGACGTGGATGGAAACAAATATCTTGACCTTATGTGTGCATACGGACCGAATGTACTCGGCTACTGCGATGATGACGTTGACGCAGCGGCAATGGAACAGCTTAAAATCGGGAACTGCACAACATCGCCGTCATATAAAATGGTGGAATGCGCGGAGCTTCTTAAGGATACCGTTGCAAGCGCGGACTGGGCGTTCTTTATGAAAAACGGTTCTGACGCGACAACCTTTTCCGTTATGTGCGCGAGAGCGCATACCGGCAAGAAAAAAATAATGTTCCTAAAGGGATATTATCACGGTGATTTTCCGTGGGCACAGAAAATAGATTATCCCGGAATTCTTCCCGAGGACGTTGCGAACAACATTATAGTTCCTTGGTTTAACATTGACGCTCTTCAACAGGCCTATGATGCGTGCGGCGGAGATGTTGCCGGACTTATAGCTCAGCCGTACGATCACGGAAATTTCAAGGATAACGAATGTGCCACGAGTGAATACTGGCAGGCAGTACGCAAGTTTTGCGATGAACACGGAATGGTGCTTATTTTTGATGATGTGCGAACAGGGTTCAGGCTTGATATAGCCGGATCGGATCATTATTACGGAATCAAAGCGGATTTGATCTGCTTCTGCAAGGCACTCGCAAACGGCTACAATATGTCCGCTGTCTGTGGAGGAGAGCATATGAAGGCAACCGCTTCATCCGTGACGTACACAGGCTCATATTGGATGAGCGCAGAACCGTTTGCCGCTTGTCTTGCCTGCATACCGAAGATGAAAAGGCTCGATATTCCGAATCTCTTCAGGAAGGTGGGAACGGAGCTGACGCAAGGTTTTGTTGCCGCAGGAAAGGAGCATGGTTTCAATCTTATTGTTTCGGGCGAACCTGCTCTGTTTTATCTAAGAATAGCAAATGACGACAGCCTTATGCTCCATCAGGAATGGATAGCCGAGTGCGTTTCAAGAGGACTGTTTCTTGCATCGCATCACAATCATTTTATTAATGCCGCAATAACCGACGAGGATGTTAAGCTTGCGATAGATATAGCGGAGGACGCATTCGGTGTTGTTCAGTCTAATCATCCGGAGCTTGATTTATCACCGATAAAATAATTGATCAGGAGGAATGAATATGCCAGCAAATTATAAGCCGTTTGATAAGGCGGAATGGCTGCGCCTTGAGAAAAAGGCGGATGAATTAAGACGCCTTACTGTCCAGACTACCGTTTGGGGAGGATCGGGTCATATCGGCGGCGCAATGAGCGCAATGGACGCCATGACAATCCTATATCACCGCTTTATGAAATTAGACGTAAACAATCCGTCCATGGAGGACAGAGACCGCTTTGTTCTTTCAAAAGGTCACGCAGCCGTGGGCTATGGCCCGGTGATATGCGATTACGGCTTTATGGATGTTTCGGGACTTCATAATTTCAACCTTACAGGATCGCAGTTCGGTATGCACCTTGACTGCAATAAAATCAAGGGAATAGATTGCTCTACAGGCTCTCTCGGTCACGGAATTTCTCTTGCGTGCGGTTTTGCGCTCGCGGGCAGGGTAAAAGGCATTGATTATATGAATTATGTTATTACCGGCGACGGAGAACTGAACGAAGGCTCAAATTGGGAGGCGGCAATGACCGCCGCGCAGTTCAAGCTCTCAAATGTTGTTATTCTTGTAGATAACAATAAGTGTATGATAGACGGCAGAGTAGACGACGAGATGAAGGTTGAGCCGCTTGATAAGAAATTCGAGGCTTTCGGATTTGAAACGGAGCGTGTTGACGGCCAGAATATAAAAGAACTAAACACTGCTGTTGAGCATGCTATAGAAAATCACAAAAACGGCGGAACAAAGCCGTATGCCATTATTATGGACACAATAAAGGGCGCGGGGATCGACTTTATGGAGGATGACTATCACTGGCACTACGGTGCGCTTGATGAAGCGCGAACAAAGCAATGCTATGACAGTCTTGACAAATATTACGCAGCACGTGTAGAACGCGCAGAAAAGGAGGCATAAAAATGGCAAGCGGAATGACATATACGATGTCCGAAACAACTCAGCTTTCAACCGCCGAGTATTACGGAAGGGCTTTATGCGAGCTGGGAGAGGAACACGGCGACGTTGTGGCGCTGACGGCAGACCTTGCAAAATCCACAAAAATCGGTATGTTTGGAGAAAAATTCCCCGAACGCTTTTTCAACGTGGGGATTGCCGAGCAGAATATGTTTGGTGTTGCGGCAGGACTTGCCAAAAACGGACTCATACCCTTTGCCTCAACATTTGCAATTTTTACGGCGGCGCGCTCTCTTGACCAGATTCACACAGATATATGTTATCAGAATGTTCCCGTAAAAATAATCGCAACGCATGCAGGCACTTCTTTCGGTCAGGCCGGTTCGACCCATCATTCTCTTATTGATATGGCTTGCCTCAGAAGTCTGCCGCATATGACGGTTATATGCCCCTGCGACGGAGCTGAAACGTATCACGCCGTTAAGGCAGCTTATGACATTGACGGGCCTGTTTATATCCGCATAAACCGCGGTTTTGATCAGATTATCTATAAAAATCTTGAGGACTGCACATTTGAAGCCGGTAAAGCAAAGGTTATGAACGAGGGAACAGATATAACCGTCATAGCCTGCGGATCGTGTGTATATCAGGCTGTGCAGGCGGCTCAGATGGCTGATTCCGATGCCGGAATAAAGGTTCGTGTGCTCAATATGCACACGATAAAGCCTATTGACGAAGAAGCAATTATGTCCGCAATTATGGATACAAGAAGAATCATAACAGTTGAGGATCACTCGGTAATGGGAGGTCTCGGCTCTGCAGTTGCAGATGTTGTTGCGAAGAGCGGTAAAGCCTGTGCGTTTAGAATGCTCGGGCATCAGGATGAATTTTCGACGATCGGACTTCAGGAGGATCTGATGTCCCTTGCCAAGATTGATGCAAACGGAATAGCTGAGACGATTGCAGAGGTTATGCATCAGGACTTTGAGGCAGATGACGCGTGGGATGATGAATTCTAAGCCGGAAGTGATAGGTTTTTATCTCTTAATCTGTCTCAGGAAAGGATATGATACTATATGGCAAGCGATGTAACGCGTTACACAAATAAGGTTTTTATGGCAGGAGCACTGCCGCTGCTGAAAACGATTGCAACCGACGTGCCTGAAATTGCAAAAAAATTTGAAGGTGTAAACGCGGTTTATCAGGTTTCGGCAATGGCAAATGCGCAGGATAAGGAGGCAGTGCACTTTATTGTTGAAAACGGTGTGTGGTCCTGTAAGCTCGGAGAATATTTCGGGCAGAACAAAATTGACGCCGAGCTTGAATTCTCCTCAATGGAAAAAATGAACGAATTTATGAAAGGCAAAATGACCTCTTTGCCTAAAATGCACATAAAGTCGTTTCCCAAATTTATAAAGTTTATGACGGTAATGCTCAAAATGAGCAGTCTGCTTAATATTCCTGAGCCGCCGGAGGACGAGGAATTGTGCCTTCTTCTGTGCAAGCTGTACTTTTATCTGCTTTCAAGCGGTATCAGTCAGCTTAACAAAATGGAACATCCGGAAATTCATTCTTGGGCGCTCAAAAGTCCTGACAGAGTTTATCAGTGGGCAATCGAAAACCACCCGGAATGTACGGCGTACCTCCGCGTAAAAGCGGGTAAATCGCGTGCGGGGAGGGGCGAGTATAAGCGCTCAAAGCCGTTTTTCTGTATGAAATTTGACACGGCGCAGCACGCTCTTATGATATTGCTCGGCACGGGCGATATGCTCCAGATGACTAAGGATAAGCAGCTTATAATGGAGGGCGCGCCTGAGTTTGGAGCAATGATAGGCGATTTTATGATGACGGTCGGTGACCTTGCAAAATAATAATTTAAATGCGGTGATGTGAAAGAGCATTACCGCATTTTTATTATTGCTTATCAGAAAGCAATGTTTTTTCTTTATTTAATGCACTTTTGGTTGATTTTATTCCAATAATTGTTATAATATCATTGTTCGGGTGCTTTTTCCTGAATCATTGTGAGGTCAATAAATGGAAAATTACAGAAGGAAAACGAAAATTATTTGTACGATAGGCCCTGCTTCCTGTAAAAAAGAGGTGCTCTGTAGGCTGATGGAGTGCGGAATGGATGTTGCGCGCTTTAATTTTTCTCACGGCGACTATGAAACCTTTGAAGTATGGTTTAACAATATTGTAGAGGTGCGGAAAGAACTCGGCTTGCCGGTTGCGACTCTGCTTGATACGAAAGGTCCTGAAATCCGTCTCGGTACATTTGAAAACCCGGACGGCGTAAGACTGAAAAAAGGCGCAAAGTATATTCTCACAACGGACGAAGTGCCGGGGAATGATGAAAAGTGCTCTGTTTCTTATAAGAACCTTCCGCGAGAAATTAAAAGAGGTACAAGAATTCTGATGAACGACGGTCTTGTTTCAATGACTGTAACCGCAATCCGCGGCAGTGAAATTGAATGCAGCGTTGATGATGGCGGAATTCTGACAGACCATAAAGGCGTAAATGTTCCGAATGTTTCGCTCGCAATGCCGTATCTGTCTGAAAAAGATATGCAGGATCTCAAGTTCGGCGCAAAAATGGGATTTGATTTTATAGCGGCGTCGTTTTGCAGAACGGGAGCGGATATAGCGTATCTCAGGGATTTCTGCCATGCTCTCGGATGGAACGACGTTAAAATAATTGCCAAAATAGAAAACAGCGAAGGCGTAGACCATATAGACGGAATTATAAGAGAGGCAGACGGAATTATGGTTGCCCGAGGCGATATGGGCGTCGAAATTCCGTTTGAGCAGATACCTGCTCTCCAGAAGATGATTATACACAAAGTATTTGAAGCAGGAAAAATCGTTGTTACTGCAACGCAGATGCTTGAATCAATGATAGGCAATCCGCGTCCGACAAGAGCTGAGATAACCGATGTTGCAAACGCTATTTATGATGGCACGTCTGCGATTATGCTTTCGGGCGAGACAGCTATGGGCAGTTATCCCGTTGAAGCTGTAAAAACAATGGCGTCCATTGCAATTACTACAGAAAACGACATAAATTATACAGAACGTTTTAGAAATCTTTCACCTGAGCATGAAAAAAGCGACATAACCTCCGCAATTTCACACGCAACGGTTACTACGGCTCACGACCTCAACGCAAAAGCGATAATCACAGTTACAAAGAGCGGAACAACTGCGCGGCAAATTTCAAAGTACAGACCCGAATGCCCGATTATCTCGGCAACTACAAGCAGCAGAGTCCGCAGACAGAACAACCTGTCATGGGGAGTCGTACCCGTTATGTGCAGAGAAAAGTCAAACACCGATGAGCTTTTTGCCCACGCTGTCGAAGTTGCCCTTGAAACGGGTATAATCAAAAAAGGCGATATAGTAGTTATTACGGCAGGTATTCCTCTCGGACAGAGCGGAACTACAAATATGCTTAAAGCACATGAGGTGCAGTAAATGAAAAAGACTATAAAAATTGCCGTTGTATCGGTAATAGCGATTGCAGTATTAATCGGCGGAATGCTGCTTTATAATACTGTGGCAAAGGATATAAAAGGAACAGAAAATAAAGAGGCAACCGATTATACGCTTGTTATCGGCGAGAATGATTTTGCGTATCAAGTCGCGGAAAAACTGATGAATAACGGTATTGTGGTAGACGATTCTGTATGGACGATGTGGATGGACAGGCATTATCCCGATTTTACGTATCTTAACGGCGAATACTATTTGAATTCATCAATGAGTTATGAGGAAATCGCAAAAAACCTGCAGTCTCCCGATATTAGTCACAAGCTTATAAAGGTGGCAATACCCGAGGGATACAATGTTTTTGAAATAGCCGAAACACTGGAGAAAAACGGTATATGCACTGCCGATTCGTTTTACGATGCGGTTTCTTCAACGGACGGTTACGATTTTGAATGGCTTGCCGATTTCCCGCAGGATAATAAGAATATCGGATTTATTCTTGAGGGCTTTCTTTTCCCGGCAACATATGATCTGCCGGAAAATTCGGACGCCGCAGATGTTGTTGAAGAAATGCTCAACGCGTTTGACACACGCTTCAGCAGCGAAATAACTTTATTTTGCGAAGAAAATGCAATGACGGTCTATGAATTTATAACGCTTTGCTCCATTGTTCAGGAGGAAGCGCTGTCATTGTCAAGCGCGGAAAACATCGCCTCAGTGCTTATGAACAGGCTTGAACGCGGTACAAAGCTGCAGTGTGACGTAACGTATTTTTATGCAAAGGAACTGCTTGATTACGGATTTTCACAGGATGTTTACAATTCTTATTACACTTATCGCTGTCCCGCGCTTCCGGCAGGTCCGATCACAAATCCCGGAACGGAAATAATCAACGCTGTTATAAATCACGGAGATACCGATTATATGTTTTTCTTTTCGGATCTTGAGGGTGAATTTCATTTTGCCTCAACGGGAGAAGAATTTGAAAAGCTCAAAAAACAGTATCCTTGGAAATAATCCGAAAGGAAGAAATTATATGTCAAAGTGGGACAGAGATTATCTTGATCTTTGCCGAAAAATATTAAGTGAGGGCAAAGAGGTTGAGAACAGAACGGGTATAAACACAGTCAAGATCCCGTCGCATCATTTTCATTTCGATTTGTCGGATGAATTTCCCATTCTCACAACAAAACAGCTTTTTATAAGGCAGGCAGTGCTTGAGATGCTCTGGATATATCAGGCGCAGTCGAATGATGTAAGATGGCTTCAACAGCGCGGTGTCAGAATATGGGACGAGTGGGAAATTGACGAAAACGGTATATGGACTGCCGAGCAGATGATACCCGATAAAAACGGAAAGCTTGTCAGAAAAACGGTTCACAAACATTTCGGTAAGGAATATGCCCATACTATCGGTACCGCCTACGGATATATTGTAAAAAAATTCGGAATGACTCAGGAGCTTATCGATAAGCTTAAGAACCATCCTGAAGACAGGCGTATGGTTATGACTCTGTGGCAGAATGATTATCTTGATACAGCCGTTTTGCCGAGTTGCGTCTGGAGCAGCGAATGGGATGTTACCGACAATCATTTGAATTGCTGGGTGCATCAGCGAAGCTGTGACGTTCCGCTGGGGCTTCCATTCAATGTAACGCAGTATGCCGTACTTCTCTGTATGCTTGCTCAGAATTGCGGTCTTAAGCCGGGTACAATGGACTGGAGCATTAAAGACGCCCATATATATGTCAATCAAATTGACGGAATAAACGAGCAGATACGCCGTATGGACGAAATAGGAGATCTGCCTGCGCCAAAGCTTTGGCTGAATCCAGAGATAGACGACTTCTTTAAATTTGATAACAGCAGGGACTGCCTTGACGTTAAACTGATCAATTATAAGCATCTGGGAAAAATATCATTCCCGATTGCTCAGTAAAGGAAAACGTGTTATGACGCTATCTATGATTGCCGCAATAGGGAAAAACAATGAACTCGGAAAAGACAACGGACTTATATGGCGCTTTCCGCAGGATATGAAATTTTTTAAGTCCAAAACTATGGGCAGCACAATTGTTATGGGAAGAAAAACCTTTGAATCGTTGCCGCACGCTCTTCCGGGGCGCAGGAATATTGTTCTTACTTCAAATGAAAGCTTTATTGCCGACGGCGCTGAAATTTGCAGAAGTACCAATGAGATTTTTGACCTTTGCAAAGGCGATAACGTTTTTATTATAGGCGGTGCGTCTGTTTACAGGCTGTTTCTGCCGTTTGCCGAAAAGTTATATATTACGGAAATTAATGCGGAATGCGCCAAGGCGGACGTATTTTTTCCTGAATTTGATAAATCGCTTTACAACCGCGAAATACTTGCGGTTTATAAGGACAACGGGATTGATTTTTCCCATATTCTTTATATAAAAAAATAGCAGCAAAAAATTTTGTTGACAAAGGAACAGAGTTGTGTTAGTATATTCTCACAATAAAGAAGAACATAGCTCGTTCTCCCCTTAAGCGCAGGCAAAAAGGGCAATATTATTTTTTAATGTTGAAGTGCGGGCATATTATGTTCGCACTTTTAGTTTTTTTAAAGAGGTGTTTTTTATCAGCAAGGAAGCCCCGCAGCTTAACGGTGAAATCAGAGACAAGGAAGTGCGCGTAATAACCTCTGACGGCGAACAGCTCGGTATTATGAGTGCCAAGGAGGCTCAGAGCGAAGCGGATAAAAGAGGACAGGATTTGGTTAAAATTGCTCCTCAGGCAAAGCCGCCCGTTGTGAAAATAATGGATTACAGCAAGTTCCGCTATGAGCAGGCAAAACGCGAAAAGGAAAATCGCAAAAAGCAGAAAACTATCGATACAAAGGAAATCAGACTTTCTCTTAACATCGACATCGGCGATTTTAATACAAAGGCAAATCAGGCGAAAAAATTTCTTTCCAAGGGCGATAAGCTCAAGGTTTCAATTCGTCTGCGCGGACGCGAAATGGCTCATTCAGATCTCGGCATCACGACTATGGACAGATTTGCCGCGGCTCTGGGAGAGGATATAAATGTTGATAAAGCCCCCAAGCTTGAGGGCAGGCAGATTCTTATGTTTGTCTCTTCAAAGCAAGGCAAGTAATTATATATTGGAGGAATAAATTATGCCAAAGATTAAAACACACAGCGGCGCAAAAAAGCGTTTCAAAACAACAAAAAGCGGCAAGGTTAAGCGCGCTCATGCTTATACCTCACACATTCTTACTAAAAAATCAACAAAGCGCAAAAGAAATCTGCGTAAAACCGCAGTAGGTGATGTCACGAATCAAAGGCAAATGAAAAGACTCATTCCTTATAAATAAATTCGGCTTACAGCAGGAATTGTAATTTTAAGGTTAAACAGTAATCGGAGGTAATTAAGTTATGGCAAGAATTAAAGGCGCATTGGCCACACGCAAAAGAAGAAAGAAAGTATTAAAGGCGGCAAAGGGATATTACGGCAGCAAACACCGTCTTTTCAAGACCGCAAAGCAGGCTGTTATGAAGAGCGGTCAGTATGCTTATATCGGAAGAAAACAGAGAAAAAGAGATTTCCGCAGAATGTGGATAACCCGTATTTCCGCTGCTTGCAAGATTAACGGAACAAATTATTCAACATTTATGAATGGTCTTAAGAAAGCAGGCATTGAACTGAACAGAAAAATGCTTTCAGAGATAGCCGTGGCAGATCCCGAAGGCTTCAAAGCACTTGTTGAATCGTCAAAGGCAGCTCTTTGATTTGATTGTTTAAAAGGCAAAGAAAAATTCTTTGCCTTTTTTTATTTTTATATTGAACTTTTTATACTTATAATGTATTATAAGTTATATCTTATTATATTTTGGGTTAATATGGAAAAAATTTCGGAGCTTTTTATGGATAAAATAACAAGCAAAAGCAATCCGCTTATAAAAAATGTGAGCAAGCTTCTTGATTCCTCCAAGGAAAGGCAGCGTCAGGGAAGATTTGTTCTTGAGGGCGCGAGGCTTTGTTTTGACGTCCTTAAATCTCCGTGCAGAGTGAGCACGTTTCTGATAACCGAAAGCGCAGCGGAAAAATATTCCGTGCAAGCGCAAAAAATGTTTGATTGTGCAGACAGGGCCTATCTCATTTCTCAACAGGCTGCCGACAGACTGTCACAGACCGAAAACACGCAAGGGATTTTTGCGGTTTGCGAACTTCCGAAAATAAAGTACGCAATTCAGAAGGGTAAAAAATATATTGCTATGGACGGTGTGCAAAATCCGTCTAATTTCGGCTCTGTAATACGAACAGCCGAAGCGCTCGGAATAGACGGAGCAATCTGTTTTAACTGCTGTGACGCATATAATCCAAAAAGTCTCAGGGCTTCAATGGGAGGCATTTTGCGTTTGCCGGTAATGATAAGCAGAAATCTTGTTAATGATATAAACGAAGCAAAGAAAAACGGTTTTGAGGTTTTTGCCTCTGTTCCCGTCGGCGGAAAAGATATAACGGAAATTATTTTTCCGAAATCGTCAATCTGCGTAATCGGAAATGAGGCAAACGGGATTTCCAGCGGCGTAAAAGCCGCTGCGGATAAGCTTGTTCAAATCAGAATGTCAGGCAAAGCCGAAAGTCTTAATGCGTCTGCGGCGGGAGTAATACTGATGTGGGAAATGATGAGAGGAATATAAATGAGCGCGAATCTTCGATATTGGCTCTGGCTTCAGGCTGCGCTGGGAGAGGGCGCAAGGATAAAGGAAATTATCAGGGAATTCGGCAGTGCAAAAGGACTGTATGAATCAAATATTCTTCAATGGAGAATGAGTTCGTCTCTCGTTCCAAAGCAGGTAAGCAGACTTGAGAGTATCGCTCTTGACGATGTTGAGGAAATCATTTACAACTGTCGCGTAAACGGTTGGCAGATTATTGATTATGAAGACGAGCGTTATCCCGAACGTCTCAGAGTAATTGACAATCCTCCCGCGGTGCTCTATATAGACGGTGTTTTTCCCGATATAGACGCCTCTGTTGTAATAGGTATTGTCGGAACGAGAAAGGCGAGCGAATACGCAGTCAAGGTCACACAGCTTATGAGCAGCGGAGTTGCGCAGTGCGGCGCAGTGGTCGTGTCGGGCGGTGCGCTCGGAGTGGATACGGCAGCACACAGGGGAGCGATTATTTGCGGCGGAAAAACCGTTTGCGTACTCGGGTGCGGTTTCGGTACAAATTACCTGATTGAAAACAAATCTCTGCGTGAGTCTGTTAAAAATAACGGAGCGCTTGTTACCGAGTTTCCGCCCTTCACAAAGGCCGCGAAATACACCTTTCCGCTCAGAAACAGAATTATAAGCGGACTGTCTCTCGGAGTGCTTGTTGTTGAGGCAGGAATGAAAAGCGGAAGTCTGATTACGGCAAATCTTGCTCTTGAGCAAGGACGCGATGTTTACGCTGTGCCATGTTCAATCCTTTCTCCGCAGTTTGCGGGAACAAATAAGCTTATAAACGACGGTGCGGTTGTCGCAGTAAAGCCGGCTGATCTGCTGTACCCGTATGCCGAAAGGTATAATCTTGATTTAACCCGAATAAAATCGGTTGAACAGCTTATGAATGAGACTGCTGATAAAAGTGCGAATGTGCTGAAAAGTGACAAAAAGTTCTCTTTTGAGGCGCTTGAACAGGGCAGGAAGAAAAGAGAAAAACGCCATGCCGCAGCGCTTGCTCTAAAAGGTGACGCGCTTTCTGTTTATCAGGTTCTGACTGATGAATTTCAGCATATTGACGTTATTTCGGAAAAATGCTCGCTTCCTCCGTCAGTTGTTTTAAGCTCGCTGACTATGCTTGAAATCGCCGACCTTGCGGTAAGTGCCGGCGGAAAAAGATACAAACAATCCTGAAAGGAAAAAATAAAAATATGTCTAAACTTGTTATCGTTGAGTCGCCTGCGAAGGCAAAAAATATCAAAGGCTATCTCGGAAAAGGCTATGAGGTTATCGCGTCAATGGGGCACGTGCGCGATCTCCCCGCGGCGCGTCTTTCGGTTGACATAGATAATAATTTTTCACCCAAATATGCGGTTATAAAGGGAAAGGAAAATTTTGTTAAAGAATTAAAGAAAAAGGCCGATAAAGCCGATTTTATTTATCTTGCGACCGACCCCGACCGCGAGGGAGAGGCGATAAGCTGGCATCTTGCAACATTGCTTGAACTTGATCTGAACGAAAAAAACCGCGTTACATTCAATGAGATTACAAAGCGCGGAGTAACCGAAGGAATGGCCGCCCCGAGGACGATTGATATAGATCTTGTTGACGCGCAGCAGGCAAGGAGAATTCTTGACCGTTTGATCGGTTATAAGCTTTCACCTTTCATCAGTCAGAAAATCAGAAGAGGATTGTCCGCAGGACGTGTGCAGTCTGTTGCACTCCGCCTTATAGTTGACAGAGAGGAGGAAATACGCGCGTTTAATCCCAAGGAATATTGGACGGTTGACGCGAAATTTACGAATCCTCCGAGCAAAAAGGTTTTTCCCGCCGCAGTTTACAGTAAAAACGGAGAAAAAATCAAAATTACCCGCAAGGAGGAGAGCGACGCCGTTCTTGCTGATTTGAAGGACAGCGAATATACGGTTGCCTC
Organism: uncultured Clostridia bacterium; assembly: GCA_947585615.1. Lineage (GTDB taxonomy): Bacteria > Bacillota > Clostridia > Oscillospirales > Acutalibacteraceae > Eubacterium_R. The sequence goes on along the minus strand of CANPXD010000028.1, from coordinate 4,347 downwards.
TGTTAAAAAGGGGACAAGAAAAAAAAGTCCCACACCTCCGTTTATCACTTCCACTCTCCAGCAGGAGGCGTCACGCAGACTCTCATTCCAGGCAAGAAGAACTATGAAGGCAGCACAGGAACTTTATGAAGGGGTTGATGTTGCGGGAATGGGTACGGTAGGTCTTATAACCTATATGAGAACCGACTCTCTGCGTATCTCCGAGGAAGCGCGCGCGGCAGGAAACAGGTATATTGCCGAGATCTACGGAGAAAAATATTTGCCCAAAAAGCCAAGATATTATAAATCAAGAGGCAATGTTCAGGACGGACACGAGGCAATCCGCCCGTCCATGCCGAATGTTACTCCCGAATCGGTAAAAAATTCGCTTACCTCCGATCAGTATAAAATCTACAAGCTTATATGGGAGCGATTTATTGCTTCCCTTATGGAAAATTGTATTCAGGAAACAGTCAAGGTTGAGATTGCGGCAGGCGATTATATTTTAACTACCACAGGTTATACGGTTAAGTTTGACGGGTTTACCGCTCTTTATGAGGAATCAAAGGATGATGGACAGGACGAGGATTCAGCGCCTTTGCCGGAACTTGAAAAGGGAGACATTCTCAAGCTTAAATCAATCCTCGGAAATCAGCATTTTACGCAGCCGCCTTCGCGCTATACCGAGGCGAGTCTCACCAAAGCGCTTGAGGAAAACGGAGTCGGACGTCCTTCAACATATGTTACGATTACTTCCACCATACTCAGCAGAGAGTATGTTAAGAGAGACGGAAAGCAGTTTGTTCCCACTGAACTCGGAGAGGCTGTCACAAAGCTCCTCAAGGAAAAAATGCCGAATATTGTAAACGTAAAATATACCTCTAAGATGGAGGATGACCTTGACAAGATAGACAGCGGCGATAAAGATTATATTGAAATGATACGACTGTATTATGACGATTTTGAAGAGCCTCTTGAGCAGGCAAAAAGGGAAATGCAGGGCGTTAAAATCAAGCTCAAGGAAGAGGAAACAGACGAAATCTGCGAAAAATGCGGCAGAAAAATGGTAATCAAGGTAGGCAGATTCGGAAAATTTCTTGCCTGCCCGGGTTATCCCGAATGTAAAAATACAAAGCCGCTTATTTATAAAACAAAGGCTAAGTGCCCCGAATGCGGCGGAGATGTTATAGAAAAGAAAACAAAACGCGGCACATCATTTTACGGTTGTTCAAATTATCCCGAATGTAATTTTATGACGTGGGATACGCCAAGCGATGAGATTTGTCCGAAGTGCGGAAAATCGCTGTTCAGAAAGAGAGGCAATGTTCTCTATTGCCCCGATACCGAAGGTTGTGGTTTTACGAAGCCTGTGCCGAGAAAGAAAAAGGACAGCACACAGGAATGAACTTTATCGTTATAGGAGCAGGACTTGCCGGAACTGAGGCGGCATGGCAGATTGCCCAAAGTGGAAATAAGGTCACTCTGATCGAGCAGAAACCGCTGAAAAAATCGCCTGCTCATAAATCGGACAGCTTTGCAGAGCTTGTCTGTTCCAACTCGCTGAAAGCAAGCCGCGTTGATTCAGCCGCAGGACTTCTGAAAGAAGAAATGGCAAGACTCGGCTCTTTGACTGTTCCGATTGCCCGTGAATGCAGCGTTGCCGCAGGAGGCGCACTTGCCGTGGACAGGGAACTGTTTTCTAAGGCTGTAACCGAAAAAATAAAATCGCACAAAAATATTAACATTGTCTATGAGGTTGCCGAGAGTGTACCTGCTTTTGAAGATACGGTTACCGTTGTTGCAACAGGACCGCTCACGGACGGTAAACTGAGCGAATCAATAAAAAATCTCTGCGGCGATTATCTGTCATTTTACGATGCCGCTTCTCCGATAATTACTGCGGATTCAATAAATACCGATATTGTATTCGGTGCTTCGAGATATTCAAGAGGCGGAGAAAACGACTACCTAAACTGTCCTTTCAACAAGGAAGAATACGAAAACTTTATAAATGAACTGATAAATGCCGAGGGCGCAATAGTGCACGATTTTGACGTTTATGAGGGTTGTATGCCGATAGAAAAACTTGCAAAAAGAGGATTTGACGCTCCGCGTTTCGGACCTATGAAGCCGGTCGGACTGATAAACCCTGCAACGGGACACCGCCCGTGGGCGGCAGTTCAGCTAAGACGTGAAAACGCGCAGGGAACGATGTATAATCTTGTAGGCTTTCAGACAAATCTTAAATTCGGCGAGCAAAAAAGAGTGTTTTCAATGATACCGGGGCTTGAAAATGCCGAATTTGTCAGATACGGAGTTATGCACAGAAATTCATTTCTCGACTCTCCGCGCGTTTTGAACAGCGATTTCAGTATGAAAAAGTACCCCAATATCTTTTTTGCCGGGCAGATAACCGGTGTTGAGGGCTATATGGAATCTGCGGCGTCAGGAATTATCGCGGGTAAAAATGCAGTTCGTTTTTCACAGGGCAGGCGGAGCATCAAACTTCCGCAGACGACGATGACAGGCGCTCTTTGCGCCTATATAAGTGATGGATCGGTCATAAATTTTCAGCCAATGGGCGCGAATTTCGGCGTGCTTCTGCCACTCGAAAAAAAGATAAGAGATAAGCGCGATAGATATGCGGCGTATGCCGAAAGAGCTTTGCAGGCTCTTGAAGAGGTGATTGAATGAAAATCATAGTTGACGCGTTTGGAGGGGACAATGCTCCGCTTGAAATCATTAAGGGAGCAATGCTTGCAGTTGATGAATATGGAATAGATGTCGTTTTTACGGGAAATAGAGAAAAAATCCTGAGATGTGCCGAGCAGAACGGTATTACGCTGAAAAACGCCGAGATTGCCGATACGGACGGAATAATCACGATGGAAGACAACGCCAAATCCGTTTTAAAAGAAAAGGCGGATTCAAGTATGGGCGTCGGTTTCAGGCTTCTCAATGAGGGAGCAGGCGACGCATTTGTTTCGGCGGGAAACACAGGCGCGGTAACAGTCGGTGCGACTCTTATCACAAAAAGAATCAAAGGTGTTAAAAGACCGTGCATTGCTTCCGTAATGCCGAGCGCAGGCAAACCGTTTTTGCTGATGGACTGCGGAGCAAATTCCGAGTGCCGCGCCGATTTTCTGTATCAATTCGGACTGATGGGCAGTCTGTATATGAAAACTATTCTTAAAGTTGAAAATCCGAGAGTTGCCCTTGCCAATAACGGAACGGAGGAGACAAAGGGCGTGCCTGTTGTAAAAGAGGCGTACGCACTTATGAAAAATGCCGATTACAATTTTGTCGGCAATATAGAAGGCAGGCAGATTCCGTTCGGCGATGCCGACGTCGTTGTTGCGGACGGCTTTACGGGAAACCTGATTCTTAAAACATACGAAGGTGTCGCTAAGGTTTTGATGAACGGTGTTAAAGATATTTTCAAAAAAAATATAATGACAAAGCTCTGCGCCGTAGGTGTAATGGGCGGAATCAACGATATGAAAAAACGGTTCGATTATAAAGAATACGGCGGAGCGGTAATGCTCGGCGTAAGAAAACCTGTAGTTAAGGCCCACGGCTCTGCAGATGCGCGCACTTTTAAAAATGCGGTCAAGCAGGCTGTTTGGTTTCTTGAAAACAATCTGATAGAGGAAATAGAAAAGGCGTTTGAAAAAGAAAATGGTTAATGATTTCAGTATTCTTGAGGAAAGAATAAATTATAAATTTAAAAATCAGGCTTTGCTGTGCGAGGCGCTCACACATTCAAGTTATGCAAATGAAAAAAGAAATAAAAAATGCAATGAACGTATGGAGTTCCTCGGGGATGCTGTTTTGTCCATAGTAACCGCGGAATTTCTTTATACTAAATTTCCCGATCTCCCGGAGGGCGACCTGTCAAAGCTCCGCTCGGCGCTTGTATGCACAGCCGAACTATCCGGCTTCGCAAATGAAATAGGTCTCGGAGATTTCCTTTTTCTCGGAAAGGGCGAGGAAAACACAGGAGGAAAAAACCGCCCGTCTATACTTGAAGATGCTTTTGAGGCGCTTATTGCCGCTGTTTATCTTGACGGCGGAATGGATAATGCCAAAAGGCATATTCTTCGTTTTATAAACAAAGCGCTTGAAAATCATCAGATTAATTTTAAGGATTACAAAACTGAATTGCAGGAGCTTGTTCAGCAGAATCCCGATGAAACACTTAATTATGTTGTTGTCGGCGAATCAGGACCTGACCACGACAAAAGGTTTGAGGTTGAGGTTCATCTGAATTCAAACGTTATCGGGAAAGGAACAGGTAAAAGTAAAAAGCAGGCAGAAATGCAAGCTGCAAAAAAAGCATTAGAAAATTTGAAAGGAAAAGTAGTTTGA
>CANPXD010000027.1 GCA_947585615.1 uncultured Clostridia bacterium | reverse complement strand
GTCAGCCGATGATGAGGACAGTCCTAATATGATGAGAGTGATTACGGGCAGTGCGCGCGGAAGACGACTTGAGACTCTTTCCGGCGGCGATGTCACCAGACCCACGACTGAAAGTGTTAAGGAAGCCCTATTCAGTATGATTCAGTTTGAAATTCAAGGAAAAAGGGTACTTGATTTGTTTGCGGGCACAGGTCAGCTCGGAATAGAGGCACTGTCGCGCGGCGCGAGTTTTTGCGTTTTTGTTGAGAACAGCAGAGATGCGTTTGAAATCGCAAAACGCAATGTTTTACACTGCGGATTCGCTGATTTTTCACAGATGGTTTTAAGCGAAGCTGTTTCTTATGTCTCGCACTGCGGCGCCTTTGACGTAGCATTTCTTGATCCGCCGTACGGAAAGGGGCTTGTCGGCAGATGCCTGCCGTATCTCTCTGCCTCTATGAACAGCGGTGCGGTCATAATCTGCGAAACCTCCAGGGACGAAATGTTGCCGGAAAAAATCGGCGGATTTTTGGTGAGCAGGGAAAAATTATACGGCAAAACTAAAATCACGCTTTACCGAAAGGATTGATTCCGATATGAAAACGGCTGTTTGTCCGGGAAGCTTTGATCCTGTAACGCTTGGTCATATTGATATTATAGAGCGTGCGGCTGAGCTTTTTGACAGGGTTATCGTTATCGTAATGAGCAACAGCGCCAAAAAAGCAATGTTTTCCGTCAGCGAACGTGTGGAGCTTCTGAACCGTTGCATTAAAGGAAAGAACATTGAAGTTGATACATACGACGGTCTCCTTGTTAATTACGCAAGAGAAAAAAACGCCGTCGCTATTGTAAAAGGTCTCAGAGCGGTGTCTGATTTTGATTATGAATTTCAGCAGGCTCTCACAAACAAAAGCCTTTTGCCGCAGATTGAAACTGTTTTTCTCACTGCGAGGGGGAAAAATATGTTCCTTTCGTCAAGCATGGTAAAAGAGGTATGCAGTCTCGGAGGAGACATTTCACAATTTGTTCCGAATGAAATTTCAGAAGATGTTATAAAAAGATGTAAAGGAGAAAAAAATTATGACCAATACTGATATTTTGCTTGAGGATTTAGAGGATGTGCTTGATGATGCAACCTCAATGCCGATGACAAAGAAAAGCCTTGTTGATGTTGAAAAAATAAAAACTATTATTGAGGATATTCGCCTTAACACTCCTCATGAAACAAAGCAGGCTAAGGCAATAATTGATTCAAGAAATACGATCCTTGACGAAGCCAACAAGGAGGCACAGGCTATCAAGGAGGAAGCGCAGGCGCAGGCACGCGAGCTTGTTGCGCGCGACCAGATTACCCAGATGGCGCAGGCTGAGGCAGCGGAGATTATCGCAAAGGCGAAAGAAGAAGGGGATGCTTACGTACGCAATGCGCAAAACCACGCAAGCGAAATCCTCGGTAACGCTACCTCGCAGGCAAATGAAATGCTTGCTTCTGCTCAAAAGAACAGAGCGGATATAGTCAAATCCGTAAATGAATATACCGAGAATACCCTGATCAGTATTGACGACGCGCTTTACAGAGCATTGCAGGATGTAAGAAAAATCCGCAATAATCACAAGAATAATCCCGGAGTTAATAACTAAAGGCTTATTTGTATAATTTTAATAGGCTCAATGTCAAATGCCGGGATAGAGGAAATAAAGGACGAGATACGAAACCGAACAGTTGAATTCAACTGTTCGGTTTTCTGCGCTTAAGCAGCATATAGAGAGTTTTTTGAAAACGTTCAAAGTTTCTGTTTTTCATTATCCGAAAGAGATAGAAAAAGTCTTGTTAAAAAACTTCTTGTATGTTTGAAGCATATTCTTTTCTTTTTGCCGATTACTTGACTTTATTTTGATGGATTTTTTGAGATCTGCTCTTTTTTATCCTTATTTGATAAAAAATAAATGCTGCGGCTCTTTCTTTACCCCAACATTTATTATGTAACCCTTTAATATTAAAGTATTAAAGAATGGCTGTTTTTAATTGATTTCTAAATAGATGTGTGTATCATCGGAATTATAAATTTTAAATCCAAGACGTTCGTATAAATTTTTTGCTGGATTTTCCTTGTATGTTTTGATGATGATTTTTTTATTTTTTTCTTCAGCCGTTCTGATGAAATCCGAAATAACGGCAGTTCCTATTCCCTTGTTTTGGTAATCGGGATGAATCATGGTCAGTCCGATACGAAAACAGTCATCCTTTTCTTCAAAAGTCGTTACGCCGACATCCCTGTTGTCCGCAACGATTATTTTCATATTCCGCAAATTTTTTTGAATTTCATTTTTTGTTTTTTCTAACTGAATCCTATCCTCCCAGCCGTAAATTTTTTCTATATACCACTTTAAACAGAGACGCTTCAATTCAAAAATAAAATTTGTGTCAACATAATGACACTTTTTTAATATGTAATTCATTCGGATTCATCCTTCACTATTCTGGCTATCACAGTTCAACGATTTCCTTTATCGTCTTTGATGTTGCCTTTACGAGGTCGTCTGTAGATTTTATCAGTGTTTTTTCGTAGCATTGGCTGATTGCCTGTGACAGTCCCAGAATTATCATAAATAAAATTATTTGCTTGGGCGAATTGAAAATATAATCGGTGAGACCAAACAGCAGAAGCAGCATAAGGCTTGTGAAAACACAGAAAACAAGGTCAAAGTTTTTGCCGTTATTTGCGTTGATTTCAAGTAACTTGCCGAATGCGCACAGAATAATTGTCGATAAAAGCACAATGCCGATTATTCCGAGTTCCGCCCATATTTCAAAAATAAAATTATGCGCGTGTGGTTTGTTAAGCTCGTATGTTCCGAGAAGAAATGCTCCTGTGCTTTCACAACCGAAGCCCTGCCCATAGATAAACACCTTTGCGTGCTTTGTTATATAATCCCATGTGCTGTGCCATATTTGAAAATGTGCCTGTGAGGATTTTTTCGCGGCAGCACCGTTAGCCGAATTGTTTGATACTGTGGGTACACCGCCGCTCTTGATTGTGAATATAACGCCGTATCTTGTGAGCATAGATGGAATGAGAACGGCAACAGTCGGAATAAAGATTGTCAGAAGCTCCTTAGCGTGCCGTTTTGCAAGAACCGCAAACATAAATATCCAGCCGGCAAGAGCTATTACGCAGCCGGCTCTTGTCAGCGTTGAGCTGATTCCCGCACTTATAAGAAGATTCATAAAAAAGTAAAGAAACTTCTGTTTTTTGTTTTTAGCATTCAAAAATAGGTATATGGAAATCGGGTAGGCGACTATCATATTTGTTGCAAGAAGATTCGGATTTGAATAAAATCCGCTGGCCCTGTCTTTGAAAGTATTTGTTCTTATACTGAATGGCAGCCAAGTGTAAACCGCTTTGTCAAGACTTTTGTAAAACGGATTCGGGAAAATAAAGCTGTCTCCGACATATCCGAATTTATTGAGCGTAAAACTGCACATTTGTAATGTTGCCAAAACGCCGTTGAGAGCGGCGCTTAGAGTTACGGCTTTCAGTATTTTATCAATTTTAACTCTTGTGGTGCAGAGGTTATATATCATAACCTGAACAAGAAACATTCCCCACCACAATCCTGCCGAGCCGAGTGTATCAAGCTTTGTAGAGGACCACAGTACACTCGCCAATGCGAGACTCATAAATGCAATTTCAAGCTTACCCAGAGTGCCAACCCTTGCTTTCCTGCCCTCTCTTGTCCATTGCCGTTTGAAAATAATAAATCCGGCAAACAGTATAAAAGGGCTTATATATTCGGGTAATATCGGAAATAAAAACACGATCGCCAGTAGCCAGCACCAACCGGGATTGCGTTTGTATTTTTCCGCAAATTTTCTGATTATGTCAGTCATATAATTTACCTCATTGAATATATGCGCGGAAATGTGCAAATTCCCATAATTATAATACTACAAAATTATGCCATTTTCAATAGCATATATTAAATGTATATTAAACGGAATGAATATAATGGTAAGTTTGAATTATTTGTGGTTGAAAAAATATCGGCTTTATTGTATAATTAAAAAAATATCATTAATCCAATATTATTTCCGAACAGAAAGGAAGCGTTTATATGGACGAAAAAGATCTTGAACTTGAAAATAACGACGCTCAGAAAGATGAAGCCGATGCTCAGGAGAATAAAACCGAGCAGGAGGTAAAATACGAGGAAAACGATAACTGGCAGTTTGACGCCAGCGCACCGACGCTTGAAAACAATATTGAACTGGGCGGTGGATACCAGACTGACAATCTGGAGCTTCCTCCGCAGCCGGCTGTTTCCGAAAAGGAAGAAAAAAGTGAAAATATTACAATCAGGAAAAAACCGCTTATAATCGTTCTTGTTTCTGTTTTATGCGCAATTCTTATCGCGGTAATCGTTTTCTTCGGAATCCGTTTTTTCACTGTTCCGAACAGCAACGAAAGAATGAATCCCGGAAACGTTGCCCTCACCGTGGGTGATACAAAGATTTCTGTTGGAATGTATAATTTCTATTATTCTTCAATTGTTTCCAATTATGTTTCTTATGCGAATTACGGATATTACGACCTTGACCCGACTGCCGACTATTCAACGCAGACAACAGTAGATAAGGACGGAAATGAGATTTCATGGCTTGATCTGTTCAAGAAGGATACCATTGACCAGATTCAGTATATAACCGCATATTACGAGGCCGCCAAAGAGGCAGGTATCACGCTTACCGAAGAGCAGCAGAGCAAAATTGACGAACAGGTTAAAAGTCTTGAGGATGCGTCTTCCGAGGCGGGGCAAAGCATAGACGCCTATATCCGTCAGAATTATGGGGATTACTGCGGCATTGCCACAATCAAAAAAATGCTTGAGCAAAGCTATCTTGCCGAGACCTATTATCATCAGGCGATGATAACAATGACTCCCACCGACGAGGAGACAAACGCTTATTTTGAAGAGCATAAGGGCGATTATTTGTCGGTATCTCTTGCATCCATTGAAATAGCGTTTTCAAACGGTGAATCCGAGGATAATGGATTGACCGTTGAAGAGGCGGAAGAAAAGGCAAAGTCATATTGCGAAAGCATCACCAATCTCGACGAAATGAAAGCTGCCATACCCGAAGCCTGCGGCGATATAATAGAGCAGTATATTTCATACGGATATTTTGAAAACACGGAGGATGCAATAAAATCTATATCCGACTCAATTGAAGTCACGCTCACGGCGTCCGACATCAAGGAAAGCTATAATGAGGATATAGTGGCGTGGGCATATGATTCCGAGAATCCCATAGGAAGCACAACATATATGGTCGACGAGGATTACGGCTACGTTTATGTGATTCTCAAAACCTCTGAGCCGAAACTTGATGAGACGGAGACTTATTCGGTAAGGCATATTCTCGTTCAGCCGAAGGCGGAAGAGGAAAACACGGATACGGAGAATGCGAATTCATCTGAACAGACGGAATTTACCGATGAGCAGTGGGCGGCCGCGCTTGAAAAGGCGAATTCAATTCTTGATGAGTATAACGGCGGCGAAAAAACCCAGCTTTCCTTTGCGCTTCTCGCAGAGGAGTACAGTGACGACACAGAATCCACTTCGTCCGGTTCAAGCGGAATCTACGGCGGCGCTATCAACGGCGCGAAGCTCGGTGAAATGGTACCTGAATTTGAAAATTGGGCGACAGACGACGCAAGGAAATACGGTGATGTGGAAATAGTCAAGAGCGAATACGGCTATCATATTATGTATTTTGTATTTGACGGTCCAACGTATATTTATAACGCATCGTCCGACGCACAGCTTGAAAAAGAAAACGAATTCACCGAGGCCTGCAAGGTTAAGGAACGCAGCGGGCTTAAAAAGACAAAGGTTGCGACACCTGTTACAACAAAGGCTGCGCAATAACAAACAGTTTGTCTAATTTTGTACTTGTAATATTGTTTGTTTTAGTGTAAAATACTTGCATATGAATTTTTAGTATAAGGAAGAAAAAATTATGGCTAAAAAAGATTTGAATGATGATTTGTTTGGCGCCGGTTCAATTTCGGACGGCAAGAAGAAATCAAAAGGCTCAAAAAAATCAAAAAGCCTCAAAATTTCATCAAAGAAGGGCATTTCAGCAAATAGTCTGAAAATAATTAAATCTGTTGTAGCGGTTGTGATTGTGGTTGCGCTTATTGTAACTTATGTTGCAACGGGTGCTGTCCGTAAAGGATTTATTCACTCCACGCTGCAATGGACTACTCATCTGACCGCTGTAACCGTTAAATCAGATGACGGGGAAAAAATCCGCATTCCTGTTTCCACTTATAACTATTATTTCGCTATGGCGTATAACAATCTTGTTCAAACACAGTCTACGTATGAGCAGTACGGACTTGATCTTGATACGTATAATATGAATGTTGATTTTGACAAGCCGCTCTCATCTCAGACAACAAAAAATGACGATGATGAGACTGTTACTTGGCTTGAGTATATCAATGATCAGGTTGTTGAAACAATCAAAACAAATTATTCATATTACAACGAGGCTGTTAAGGCAAACGGTGGTGAAGAACCTGAAATCACCGAGGAGCAGCAATCGGAGCTTGACAGCACTTTGAACGAATACAAGGAGACTGCAACCGGGTACGGTTATACGCTTTCCGGTTACCTTGTTGCCGCAATGGGTAAGGGAGTAACAGAATCCGTTTACCGCAGAGAGGCAAAAATCTCCTATATTGCCCAGAACTATAGCAGCAGCCTTACCGAGGAAGCTTCAAATAAGGAATATACGGATGATGATTTTAACACATACAGGGACGAACATCTCAGCGAACTTCAGTCTGTAAATATCAGAATATTTGAGGCTAACACTGAGGATGACGCGATTGCGTTTAAAAATGCTCTTAATGCGGACGCTTCAAACTTTACCGACCTTGCTGTTCAGTATTCGGATGAAGGATTTGAAAAGGATTACTATTCGGACGACGGCGCCACAACAAAGCTTTATGCCACAAGAGATTCTCTGAGCCAGATAGGTGCATATGCCATAGCTGTGGCTGATCACAACCATGAGGAAGGCGAGGAGCACTCTGACGACGAAGAGCTTGTATATCCCGGACTTGACTGGCTGTTCAGCACAGACCGTACGGCAGGTGAAATATATCAGTATTCGACGACTGTTGTTTACATTATTTCTCCCGTAACATTATCTGATGTAAGCACTGTTAATGTCCGCCATATTCTTATCAGCCCGATAACGGATGAGGAGGATACAACGAGTCCGAAAGACGCAACTACTGAGCAGTGGAATACTGCTTTATCCACGGCAAAGGACATTCTTGATGAATTTAATAATGGCGACAGAACGGAGGACAGCTTTGCCGCGCTTGCAACGGAGAATACTACCGATACAGGTTCGGGCAGCAACGGAGGTCTCTATGAAAACGTTTCTCCCGGAGATATGGTTTCAACGTTTGATACTTGGTGCTTTTCGGACGGACGCGCAAATGGCGATACTGCCATTATAAAGTCTGAGTACGGTTATCATATTATGTATTTCTCAGGTCAGACCGGAACACCTGTCTGGAAAAATACCGCAAAGAACGCTCTTTCTTCTGCCGATGCAACGAGCGCGGCCGAGCAGCTCGAGGAGTCATACACTGCCACTGTTAATTGGTTAGGTTCACGTTACTTGGAAAAAGACGTTGATATAGACAGATAATTAATCATAGAGGGCCGCATGGATAATGTGGTCCTCTTTTTGTGAGGAAATAATGCAGAAAGATAAGGATATAGAGCTTTTAAAACAGCGTGTTTCAAGATTGACAGCTGCCTTGGAGGACGTTAATTTTGAATGTCAGCGGCTTGAAATAATCAATTCAAATCTTGATTTTCAGCTTAAAGCCGCAAACAGGGAATTAAATCAGAACATTGCTGTTTTACAGAAAATTGAAGAAGAAAACGAAAAATTAAAGAAGAAATTACGGGAATTTGAAGATGGAGTATAACATTGATTCAGCGCAACTTCGCGAATATGCACCTGTACTCAAAGCAGGGGACAGGGTGATCCTTTCGGGTAAGGTTTACACCTCGCGCGACGCCGCACATAAAAGAATTACGCAGGCATTGAAAAACGGCGGCGAACTGCCCTACAGCCTTAATGACGCCGTTATTTATTATGCAGGTCCTACTCCTGCCCCGAAAGGCCTTGCGGTAGGTTCATGCGGTCCGACCACCTCAAGCAGAATGGATGTTTTTGCTTCGCTTCTGCTCGATAAAGGTGTTGTTGCCATGATTGGAAAAGGTGAGCGCAGTCAGGCTGTCTGTGACGCAATTATCAGAAATAAGGCGGTTTATCTTTGTGCAATCGGCGGAGCAGGCGCTCTCGCCTCAAAGTGTATTGTTAATTGCAGGGTTATTGCCTATGAAGATTTGGGATGTGAATCTGTAAAAGAACTTACTTTCAGCAATTTCCCTCTCACTGTTGCCGTTGACTGCAGCGGAGGAAACATTTTCAAAAGATAGTATGCAGATAAAATTTTCAGAGCTTGACTTAAGTCGGGCTCTTTTTTATTGAGTTGTTAATAATACCGTAAAACAGATGCGGTTTTCAAGAAAATATGAACAAATTATGAATGAAAAATAAAAAAAGTTTTAACTTTTGCTGAGAGGTATTTCCTTTTTGCTCAAAATATAGGAGTATATTCTTGTGACTGTAGTGCGTTTTGCACGAATTCATTTTTTATACACTTTATTTTTCGCGGGGGGGGGTTATCAGAAAAAGACTCGAAGCTTGCTTTGAGGCTTAACGGTTTCAAGTTGTTGAAACCTTCAAAGCGAAAGAAATTGAGCAGTACATTGCTGAGAGCAGCGACGGATGCTTTTCAAAATGTTTTAATACATCCCAATAAACAGTATGATTCTCCCTGAAGCGTTTCATTTCCGACTTTAGGGAGATTGCTCTCTGACAAATGCTCAGTTGCAAACAATTCTTATGGAAGTTTTGTAAACCAGAAATTAATTCGGAGGTAAATTTATGAAAAAATGTATAAGTTTTTTATTATCTGTTGTAATGCTTTTAAGCATAACAGCCGGGCTTAATTTATCAGCTTATGCAGATACAGAAGGCGAGTGGGAATACACCCGTTTCAGCAGCAACGATGATGTTTACATTACCGGGTATAAAGGCTCGCAAACTGATATTGATATTCCTTCAACGCTTGGCGGAAAAACGGTTGCGGCTCTTAGCGGCGATGTGTTCAAAAACAACATAACCTTGAAGAGCATAACATTGCCTGAAACTTTATATATTATCGGCAGCGGGGCATTTGACGGCTGCACTTCATTAACCGATATAACGATATTGAATCCTCACGCGGTTTTGGAAGAATATGAAAATCTGATACCAAAAACCACGGTTATACACGGTTATGCAGACTCAACAGCGCAGGATTATGCTGAAAAGTTTCAAAGAACTTTTGCTGAAATCTCAGCTCCGGAGTCTCCTGCCGAGGTTTGGGAATACACTCGTTTCAGCAGTAACGATGATGTTTATATCATCGGATATAACGGCAAAGAAGATACAATTGAAGTTCCTTCAACGCTTGGCGGAAAAACGGTTGCGGCTCTCAGCGGCAATGTTTTCAAAAACAATAAAACCTTGAAGAGCATAACATTGCCTGAAACTTTATATATAATCGGAGGCGGCGCGTTTGACGGCTGCACTTCGCTAACCGATATAACAATATTGAATTATAACGCTGTTTTAGGCGATGATGAGAAAGCGATTCCCGAAACAACTGTTATACACGGTTATTCCGGCTCATCGGTACAGGCTTATGCGGAGAAATTTCACAGAACCTTTGTTGCAATAGATCAATCGAGCGATTTTCAATATAGCGTAATTGGCGACGGCAAAGTTGAAATCACAGGATACACGGGTTCCGATGATACTGTTGAAATCCCGTCAACACTTGCCGGAAACACAGTAACGAGCATTAAAGCCTATGCCTTTTCAATGAATAGATTCACCCACGTTTCTATTCCCGAAAGCGTTGAAAAGATAGGTTCAGGCGCATTTGACGGCTGCTTTAATTTGGAAAGCATCACGGTTGCTGAAGGAAACAAAAACTATTCCTCACAAAACGGCATATTGTTTGATAAGAATAAAACAATACTTATTCAGTATCCCATGGATCTTATAACGCCGCGTACAGATCCGTCAGCTACGGCGTATACGATTCCGTCAACCGTAACAAAAATTGAGGCTTACGCATTTTACGGCTCTAAATGGCTGTCAAAGGTAACAATACCGGAAAGCGTTGAGACTATAGGCGCTTACGCATTTAGCAACTGCATGGAATTGCAAGGCTTTGTTATAGCGCCGGAAAATCAACACTATGCGGCGTCGCTGGGCGCTTTGTATAATAAAGACAAAACGCAGCTTATTCAGTATCCTTTAGGAAACACCAGTAAAACATATGATGTTTATGACGGTGCATTAAGCATAGCAAGCGGAGCTTTTGCCGGTCAATATAACGGAAAAACTTATTTGGAAGAGGTTTCCATACCTGCCAGTGTAAATATTATAGGAAACCAGGCATTCCTATATTGCAAATCATTGAAAAAGGTAGAAATACTGAATCCCGAATGTAAAATAGACGATGATAATAACACAATTCCCAAAAACGTAACGATTTACGGTTACAGAAATTCAACCGCAAAGGCATATGCGGATAAACACGGCAACCCCTTTGTTGCGGAAGTTGGAATTACGGTGCTTGCAACAGATCTTGGCGTAATGGCACTGAATGGTGTGGTTATCAGCAGCTACGGTAAACAGACACAGACTAAAAATTTGGAATACGGTGCAAGCTATACGCTTACTGCTTATCCGAATGAAGATACCGAATTTGTAGGCTGGTATTCAAACGGTAAGCTCATAACAAGGGAAACGACCTACACAACCTATGCTTATGCAGACGAAGTATATCAGCCTGTGTTTGAGGAGCGCAACAATGACACATTCCATGTCACATTTGTTGATATGTACGGAAATGTTATTGCCATTCTTGATAACGAGGCTATCCAGTCACTTGAGGAAATGCCTGCTTGTCCTGAGTATGCGGGAATGAAGTTTACCGGCTGGTCACGTACTCTTGAAGAAGTTAAGCAGATGAAAGATTCCGACGTTGTCTATGCTTATTATGCTTCTGACGAAGAGAGCGAGTTCACTGTTACAGCAACAGGCTGCACGATAACTGTTGACGGACAGGATTTCCGGGACAGCGCAACGGCTCATTACAATTCATTGGTAACAGTAAAGGCACAGGACGGAGAGTTCAAGTCGTGGACTGTCAACGGAACCGTTGCTGCTTACAGTAACGCATATTCATTCCGCTGTGGTTCTGATGTAGTTGTTACTAACGAAGATGCCGGTGAAGAAGCAAAGCCGTTGGTAGCATCCGTAAGCAAAACGGAGAGTGCTGAAGATTACAGGGTTAAGTTCCTTGCAACACGTTTCGTTCCTGAAGATTATTCTCTTGTTGAATCAGGCTTTGTATATGGAAAGGGAATGGAACAGGAAGATTTGACGCTTGATAATGTAGGCACGGTACAGGGTACGGCAGACGGCACGGTCAAGTCTCTCAAGAACAGCAATACATCAGCTGAGGGACAGTTTGCGCTTACCTATGGTGTAAAGAGCAAAGATGCCGCGGCTTGCGCACGTCCATATATGATTTATAAAGACAGCGATGGCGCTGCAACTCTTGTTTACGGCAATATGCTTACAAGCAACTATCCTGACTGATAAGAAAATACAAAATTCAAGAGTAAAAAGCTGTTTACGGAAATTTTTGAAATGATTTTAAAATTTTCTGTTTGATTTATAAAAAAACAGCAAGTAAAAAACCGGGATTCACTAAAATATGAATCCCGGTAACTTCTTATGAAACAACAGCAGAAGTTTTCATCTGCTTTTACTGCACTTCAGTCAAATTTATTTTTTATGTCACTGAGTACTTTTTTCTCTATTCTGGAAACATAACTTCTGCTGATGTTGAGCCTTTGCGCAACCTCTCGCTGTGTCAGAGGCTTTTTATTATCCAAACCATAGCGCAGGATTATGATTTCCTTTTCGCGCTCGTCATCCATATTTTCTATGATTTTGCATACCTTTTCCCATTTGATCTTTTTTTCAAGATCTTCTGCAAGGTCCTTGCTGTCGCTGATTGTTTCCTGAATCGTGAGCGGATTGCCGTCCTTGTCAATTTCGATGGAATCGCCGAGATAAACATCGGTAGAATTTTTTCGGATGTTGCGAAAATACATCAGTATTTCATTCGCTATCCGCTCGCTGTGGCTCTTTAACATTTTCTGAAATTTGTTCGTGATTTATATTAAATTCCTCGTCAACATTCATATAAACTTGAACATTTTCACCGTCAAATTCAATTCGCTTTATGAATGTTCGGAGTGCAACTCTTTTTTGTTCAATACTCATTTCATCAAAGGTTGTTGAAAAGTTTTCAAGTGTTGATTTTAGTATTTCAAGATTAAGGTCGGATAAATTTTGGCTTTCTATTGCAAGTCGGTTTTCATTCATTTGCTTTTCAATGCTTTCGTTTTCTAAAGATAAATTATTGATTTTATTTTTAATCAAATTATCAGCAGGGGAGCTGTCACCACTTGCAATACTCTCAATTAATCTTTCAATCTCTTTCGTGTTTTTGTTTAATTCTTTTTCAAGATTTGCAATGTTTCGTCTATATTCTTTCAAAGTGTCAGTTAATTTGTTGCTCATTGAACTGATTTGCTTTGTAAATTCTGATTTGTCAAAAGTCAATTTTCTTATACTGTCACAAATTGCATTGTCAAGTTTGTTGCCATTTATTCTTTTACAGTCACAAATTACCCCTTTGCTTTTTTCTTTTGTTTCGCAAAGATAGTCATAAATCAACGCGCCGTCTGCATTTTGCCTTTGTGTAAGTTTTGGTCGCATAAAGCCACCGCATTTAGCACAGTATAAAAGACCTGAAAGAAGCGCTACGGTGCTTCTTGGTTTTCTGTAAGCCTTTGAGTTGTTTTGGCTTAGTAATGTCTGAACAGTTATCCAGTCTTTGCTGCTAACTAATGGCTTGTGCTTTCCAACTGCGACAATCCATTCAGAAAAGTCTTTTAATTTGTTTGCTTTTCCATAGGTCTGAGCAGTTTTGTTGTATGCCATAATTCCATACTTGCCGTCAAATTTACTGTCATCAGCATAAACAGAAATGCCCTTGTCATTGCAGTATTCAAGCATCGTTTTATCAGCAGTTACATAAACAGGGTTAGTCAGTAGTGACTTTACCGAAAATCTTGTATAGTCTTTTCCGTTTTTTGTTTTGATTTTGTTCTGCATTAAATAAGTTTCAACTTGAGTAAGTGATTTTGTTTCAAGGAATTTGGAATAAATAAGTTTTACGATTTTTGCTTGATCAGGAATAATATCAAGTTTAAAAGCCTTTCTTTCTTTTCCGTCAAAGGTTATACTGCCTGTTATTTGCGTGCTTTGGTAGCCTGTAGGAGTTGTACCACCAAGCCACCTGCCTGATTTGGCAAGCTCACGCATATTGTCTCTTATTCTCTCTGCAATGGTTTCTCTTTCAAGCTGGGCAAATACCATTGTGATTTGCAGCATTGCTCTGCCCATACTTGTTGATGTATCAAAGTTATCATTTTTTGATACAAATTCAACATTGTAGTCCGAAAACTCATCGTACATGGAAACAAAGTCGGAAAGATTACGGCTGATTCTATCCATTTTGTAACAAGCAACGATTTTAATTTCATTGTTACGGATTGCTTTAAGCATTTTTTGAAATTCAGGTCTGTTCGTGTTCTTTCCTGAATAGCCTTCATCTTCAAAAATCAGCATTTCCTCTTCGCTCACACCTTCAAATTTATTATTTATGAATTGCTTGCATAACTCAATCTGATTTTCAATGCTTTCGCCCTTGCCTGTGAATTTTGATTTTCTTGAATAAATGGCATACTTTCTTGGATCATTTTTTATTGCTAATTCCTTATCTTCCATTTAATGCTCCTTGTTAAAAATAGTTCAATACTAACATTGTGGACTTTCCGCAAAACTTATTATAAATCTAATTTGGCAAAAAAGCAAAAAGAATTTAATAAAAGCATAAAAAATTCCGCCAATGACCTATATCATTGACGGCTTTTTGCTGTTGTAAATTTAATTAACAAATGTTTTGATTATTTTATTGTATCAAACATAAAATGCAATGATGGTGCATCATCCTTATACAAGCACAATTGTT
The DNA here is from genome assembly GCA_947585615.1 of uncultured Clostridia bacterium. Lineage (GTDB taxonomy): Bacteria > Bacillota > Clostridia > Oscillospirales > Acutalibacteraceae > Eubacterium_R. Next base: position 10,202 of record CANPXD010000027.1, on the reverse strand, counting down.
TTCTATGAATGCTCCTGTTTTGTCTGTAGGCTCTTCATTGCTATAAAATGCACCTATTCCTCAAACTGCCTTAATGTTCTCCTTTTTTAATACTTGTAAACTGTTATTTTATCAGGGTGTTCAGATGTTGCGGTAATTTCAATATCAAACAAATTTCCGTTATATTCAATTTCATATGAATAAACTGGATTATCGTTTGAATCATACCCTTGAAAGAACATTTCTCCAAGAGCATTTTCCCAATTCGTTTGAGTAGTATTTTTGTTTAATCCAAAGACTGTATAATCAACATTTGTGTTTTTATTTGTATAATCAACAGCGATACTGTAAATACTGTTTGTTCCGTATTCGCACATAACAGTTACACAATTAAATGTATATTTAGTGTATGCTTCCATGTCTTGTGGAGGTTTACTCTGTGGTTCAAGTAACTCTTCTGCAGTTTCTAAACCACCATTAAACAATTCTGCAATTTCTATTGTTTCTGTATATTGAATGTCGTTATCATAGCTTGATGTTGAGATTTCGTTAGAAATACTTTCTGTTGTATTGGAAGTTGTTGATTCATTATCTTCTGAAAAAGCGTCAATAATTCCCATAACCATTGCTGAGCCAAAAAATAAAACGATGATTGTTATAAAGACAATTAGAATTATCATTAATCCTTTGTTTATTTTTTTAGTTTTTTTGTTGAATTTTTCTCGATATTGAGCTTTTTGTTCTTCCTTTTTTCTTAATAAATCTGCTTTGATTTCTGCTTCGCTTTTTTCTATTTTTTGTTTAGTACCGCAATATTCACATACTACATATTCGTTCGTTTCATCTGTCTGCATTATGCCACCGCAGTTTGTGCATTTTAATTCAGCCATATATTTTATCCTTTTAATTTAATGATTTATTATGAAAGAGTGTTTCCGTTTGAATCGGATACATAACCTCCGAAAATTCGTATAGCTTCAATTATTGTCCAAATCCAAACAATTATGGGGACAATATATGTCCAACAAAATATCAGTGTTAAAAGTAGTTGGATCGTTCCTTTCGTTTTATCTCCAAGATAAAAATTGTGTATTCCAAAGACTCCGAGAAAAATAGCTAATAATCCCGCTATTGTTTTTGATTTTGAACTTTTGTTGGTATTAGTAATTGAAACCGAATTTACAGTTGCGTTTTGATTTGCTTTTATTTCTTGTTTTTTGCCGCAGTATTCGCAAATAGCATACGTTCCGTTTTCATCGGGTTCCATTGTGCCACCACAGTTTTGGCATTTTAAATCTACTGTTTCCATTGTATCATCTCCAGTATGTTAATTTTATTTCAGCAATTTGCATTTTTGATTTCTGTCGTTAATAAGAATTATCAATTTTTTTGAAATATTCTCTGCAAGCTCTAAATTATCATCAATAACTGATTTTTCAAATTCTTTAAATTTTAATGTGATTGCACTTTCACAACTTGTAAGTGCTTCATTGTTCATTGGGTCGCTGTATCTTATTGCTTCGTAAACTTTTTCAGATAATTGTTTAATATCATTACTTTTTGATTTTAATGTAAGTGTTTGAGCGTCTATTGTTAGTGATTTAATGAAAAAGGTTTTTGTTTTAACTTTTTTATCAGTATTTTCAATGGCGTTTATTGCTGGTTTCATACTGATTATTGCAATTAAATAGAATGCCGTTACAAGAAGCGATATTATAATGGCAATCCAAATTGGAAATTTAGTTACAACCAAAAATACTGTTCCAATAATTATTGATACGAATAATGCAATATAACTTATAGTTATAATTGGAATGTGCAAGAATACTTTATTTTTTGTATCCTGTTTTAAAAACAGATAGCTACATACAAGCTGAATAATAAACATTGAAGTAATAAATGTGTATCCTACCCAAAAAGACCCTATTTTATCAGTTGGTGTAATAAATGAGATGATGTTGAATGTAATAATTGCAAGTGTCCATGTAATTGCATATATTTTAAAACTCTTTTTCATATGTATTCTCCTTATTGTTTTTCTCCGCATTCAGGGCAGAATTTTGCTCCGTTTGTTTCTGTTCCGCATTTTGGACAAGTTGTTGAAAGTTTAGATCCGCATTCCGAACAGAATTTGCTTTTGGGAACTGTTTGCTTACAGTTTGGACAAATAATAGTATTGTTGTTGGGCACTTCAACCATTGTTCCACATTCAAGACAGAATTTTGCATTTACAGGAATTTGTGCTCCGCAATTTGGACAAATTTGATTTGTTTTAACAGTTGTATCAGCAGTGTTGTTTTGATTGTTTCCTACGAAATTATTAAACATTCCGCCGACTTGACTGCTCATAGCATTTGCTGCTGCCAAACCAACGCCAAGTCCCATAATATCAGCTACAGGACTATTACCGCCCGAATTTCCCGAACTGCCGGAACCCATATTTCCAATACCTTGCGCAAATGCCTTTTGAACATCAGCCTGAATTAAATCTTTTTCATTGTATCCCTTCGCTTTCATAACATCAGCATCAGCAAAGCCTTCAATTTTTGATGAAGTGGCAGATCCCTGTGATTCAATAACTTTACGTTCGGCTTCTCGTTTTGCAACTTCGGTTTGTGTTTTTTTCTTTTCAAGCTCTATTTCTCTTTCAGCAGCGGTTATTTTTGCTTTTGCTTTAGCTTGAGCGGCACGAACGGTTGCTTCAGCTTCTGCTATTTTTGTCTGAAATGAAATTGTATGTAATTCACGAATTTTCTTAAAGTTTGAGTCCTCTTCAGGTAATACTACAGTAGTAACATAGAATTGAGGTATTGTCAGACCGTATTCTTCAAATCCGGGAACTATATTTTTCTTTAATGTAGAGGAAAGAGTGTCAAGATGACTGTCGATTTCAAGAATGTTAATGTTTTCAGATACGATTGATTTTGAAAGATTGACTTTTACTGCAGTTGAAATAAGAGGCTTAAAAGAATTCTTCAAAGAATTTGTGAAACTATTTCCTTCTTGATTCCAAGCAATTCCGCTTGTTGTGCCAACTAATTTAACAAGAAGTTTTCTTGAATCGGATACTTTCAAATTCATTTCACCGCAAGCACCGATTTGCAGCGGAACACCTGTTAACGGATCAATAAATCTAACTTTGGAATCAGTTCCCCATTTAATACCCATTTGTGTAGTTTTATTGATAAAATAAACTTCGCAATGAAAAGGTGTTTTACCGCTGGTTGGAATATTTATTAATTTTCTTATAAGAGGTATGTTTTGTGTTTCAAGTGTATGTCGTCCTGGACCGAATAAATCAAGAGCTTGACCATTCATCATAAAAATAGCTTCTTGGGATTCGTGAACGATAAGTTGTGTCATAGTATTAAAATCTTCTATGGGATGTTTCCAAATAAATGTACTGTTATCACCCTCATATTTAATTATATCTGCTATTTTCATGTATAAATTTTCTCCTTAAATCATTTTTTATTGAATTAATTACATATTACAACGAATTATTCGTTTTGTCAACTATATTCTCGTTATTAAAACCGTTTATTCGTTTAATCAATTAAAATGACAGAGAGGTGATTTAATTGAATTTTTGCGATAAATTACGATGTTTAATAGAAGAGAGAAATTTGACACAAAAGCGTGTTGCAACTGACTTGAATATTGCACCGTCAACAATTGGTGGTTATGTTCAGGGAAGTAGTGAGCCTGATTTTGAAACCCTTAAAATACTTGCTGATTATTTTGATGTTTCAACGGATTATCTCTTGAATGTCAAAACAGGAAATGTAAATAATTTATTGGAAGATGAATTGTTAAGAGTCTTTCGCTCTATGACAACTGAACAGCAAACGTTGTTTATTGAACAGGGCAAGGTTTTTGTTAAAGCTAATATTAAAAAAGAAAAGGTAAAATCATCATAGGAAATTTTAATAAAACATAATTTTAAGCCATTAAAATGCTTTCAGTTTATAACTGTTAGTCATAATCAATGGCTTTTTATTTTTTTCTGCATATTTTCAATGAACCAAAAGAAGCCTGTTAGAGTTGTTTTAATCACAAGGGGCAAACCGTTTCGCCGAAATATTATAAACGGCAAATAGGACTCTACAGACGGCATAAAAAGTGAATATAGCCTTAATAGGTATAAGGTAAAGCGTTTCTTTGTATAAGGAGCGCTTTTTTCTTTACCTTTAACTTCTTATTTAACAAAACATCGGAACCAAATCTATATAAATTCTTTTATAAAAGTGGAGTTTCTTCAATGGTAAATCAGAGTTAGTGAGGGTAGTCTGTATAGTTAGAAATGAATTAAAAATAAAAGTCAAATGTAAACAATTTGTTAACATTGTTCAAAAAACGGAGTAGTAAGTGACTGCTCACCGAGTTACTTTTGGATTGGTATCAAAAACAAAAAATAAATTTGCCAGTTCAGAAAGGAAACTCTGAACATGAATAAGAGTAAAATTGAAAAATTCACAAAAGAAACAAAAGGTGGACAGTTTAGGTACTATGCTTCAAACAAGGTCTATGATTGCGGAGATATAGTAGATATTAAATCTAGCAAAATCATACGCACTCCAAAAAGAACTACACAGCGTATTGACAAAGACCATTATGTGATTTTAGAAACAGGGGAGTACAAAAAGTGTAAGAGGAACACCAAAAGAACTGCAAATAAAAGTACACTTATGAATTCATTTTTTACAATCAAAAGAATTATACATAAAAACTTTTGCGGTAGCGAGAATGAAACTTTCATCACATTAACTTATAGCGGTTCAATGTTTGATACTGATAGGCTTCAAAAAGACTTTAAAGCATTTTGGCGCAAAATTCACAGAAAATATCCATATTGTGAGTATCTACGCATATTCGAGCCACATAAAAACGGCAGTTGGCACATTCATTTATTAGTTAAAGATACTGTCAATAAATTTATTCCCATTCATCAAAATGATTTAGAAAAGTTTTGGAATAATGGCAATGTGCATATGGAGTCAATAATCTCTATTGATGCCTTATCAAATTATTTTATTCCGTCTAAGAAAGCAGGTGCCTCAGAAAAAGCAAAGAAAAAATACAAAAGATTAGATTATTATCCGGCAGGTTTTAATAATTATTCAACGAGCAAAGGTATTGTTGTTCCTAAAGCAGTTGAAATGTGTGCCGAAGAAATTGCTGAACTAATTGAAGGTTTTTATTTGGATTTTTCACAAACTACTGACATTTTTCTTAACAATGATGACGGTACTAAAAAGTTTTTAAATAAGACCGCTTTTCACGAATATAAGCGTAATGATTATTCATTAAACCAAAATTCTCAACCTGAATTGTCAGGCGAGAGAAGGGAGGTTGGTGAATAATTAGAATTTACAAAGAACAATCTTCAGATATATTTATAAAAATAAATAAAAGTGATTTCGATACCATTATTTTTGATATTGAAATTCTTTGTGACAAACTGCATTCATATTGTACAAGCGATAGTGCATATCGTAATATGAATGATGTTGTTGATAAGGAGGGCAGATAATGAATATTACATTTCATTTTCCGACCTCTGAAAAAGAGTTAGAAGGTTTGAGTAAAAAAGTTGCACTAGTATATGCAAATGCAGTCTTTGAAAAAGTCAATAAGCTTAACTGTCCTAAAGAGCAGAAAGTCGAAATACTCAATAGTATAAAATAATAAAACGGCTGTCTTGTGAACAACTCATAAGGCAGCCCTTTCTTGTTTATAAATTCTTTTCCATACTTTCTTTGAGATTTGTATTCTGTCCTTTTCCCACCCACGAACGGTTCTTGTGCTGACTCCGTAAAGCTCACCAAAGTGATATTGAGTAAGACCTAATGATTTTCGAGTATTCTTGATTTGAACAGCTTGTCCGTCATAAAGGAATTTATTGTAATCATCAAGCAGTGCGGTTATATCAACATCGTATAAATTTGCAAGTTTTTCGAGTATATTTAGCGGATAATTTTTGTGTGCCGGATTTTCATAACTAATGTAAGTTGAACGATTAATGCCGACTGCCTTTGCAACATCTTTTTGCATTAATGATTTTTTGTGCCTGAAATACTGTAATCGTTCTGCGACTGTCGGAATTTTGCTTGGATCGGGATATTTATAGAAAAGTATGTCAGCCTTTGTGTGCCAATGTGGGTGAACAAATCTAAAGTTATAAACATATAAAATTGTGTATTTGATATGGGAAGTATTTTCCGACTTGGATAAAAGATAAATATTCTTTGAAATTTGATGAAATAAATGCCAGTCATTAGAAAAAGGACTGCTTATTCCGTCTTTTGACTCTAAAAGAGCCGTAGCGATAGCGTTGCTTTTTCTATACACCTGCTTGCATATGTGGCCAGTTTTATGCCTTTTTCGGGATTAAAGCTGTCTATGCCTTTAATAAGTCCGATAGTGCCGATTGAAATCAGGTCATCCGTGTCGTTTGTTTTGGAATAGTATTTTTTGACAATATGACTGACAAGGCGTAAATTTCGCTCAATAAGCTGCGCACGCGCGTCCTTGTCTCCGTTCTTCATTTTTTCAAGAACAGCCGCTTCCTGTTTAGGTGGCAGAGGCTTTGGAAAGCTTGAAGAGTTGCTGATGTGTAGGATAAAGTACAGAAGATTTGCACTCAGAAAGGATAGTATTGCTGAAAACATTTTCATCACCGATTAATAATATGATGAAATGCTTTTTCAAATTCTTGTAAAGTTAAAACCGTCTTGTCCTTTTTGGTATAAAAAAATGACCCTAAGACCGTAATCGTATGAAAATTCAGAGAAAAATAAATGTTAATAAATTATGAACGAATTATAAAAAAACTTTAAACTTTTATTGAGAGGTATTTCCTTTTTGTTCAAAGTATGGGAGGATATTCTTGTTGTTATAGTGCGAATTGCACGAAAGATACACGCATTTGGCATATATATAAAGCTTTATTGAAGAAGGAGAGATTTACGATGAAAACAGGCAAAAAGCTACTCAGTTTTTTCCTAGCGGTGGTTATGGTTATTACCACTTGTTCCGCCGGGTTCACTGCCTTTGCGCAGGAGGACAAAAACAGCATCTGGTCATATCCGAACGATGCTGATGATGTCTTTGACGCTCTTGAAAAATTGGCGGATGATTATTTGCCCGGACTTCTTATGGGTATTGACACCATATCAAATCCGATTTATAAAAAATATGCCAAGGAATTGGGCAAGACTGTGGAAGAACTGACTGAGCAGGATAAAAATGATATTGTCGCCAGCACTACAATTTCAGAAATTCTCGGCGTTCTTCAGCCTGTGATTCTCAATGCGCTTGAGGAAAAAAGCAAAAAAGATTTCTTAGTGGAATATTACCGTAAACTCGGTTATGGATATGGTGATAACCTCCCCAGTTATATGCTTGACTTCTATAACTATCTTGATGAAAGAGACGGGGATTTATCATATTACACGATTTTGTCGATTTGCAGTAAGTATGCGAATAGATTAGGCGGTGAAGCGGAAAAAACTCTTAAAGAGTGGCAGGATGAGCTGCTTCCGCTTGCAGACCTCTTTCAGCAGGAAAGCGCTAAATCTGATTCATATAACGAAATTTTATCTCGCATTGTAGATCGTTACGGTGACGTGTATTCGGCAAGCCTTTATGACCTAGAACAGTTTTTTAAGCCCTCAACGGTTGACGGAAAAACAAAATATGAACATATATCCGATGAGGAATTGCCCGTTATTGAATATTTTTTTAATATATATTCTCCTTTGTTTAATAAATATAACATTCCATTAGAAACTCCTGCCGAGCTTTTTTTCTACGCACTTGGAAGCGGTGTGCCTATTTTGCTTTGTTATATGGATTATAGTTATATACATTTGGGCGGCGGCAAAGTTACTTTCACCGGCAAAGCTGATTTCTTCGGTTTAGGTGAAATCAATTACGATCTTACAGAGGATATCACTCCTGATAATTGTGTATCATTGCTCGTTGACGCGACGATAAAGGGCGCAAATATTTCTGCTGATGAGTTCTACTCAAATTTCAGCGAAAACAGAGAGCAGGCTGAATCAATTGTGGAATTATACGCCTATCTGGCTTATTCCGGCACAATTATTTTGGGCGGTGAATCCCAAGGAAAAGATAGCCCTTACTATCTTTATATTGTAAAGGGTTTAGCTGTGGAAAAAGGATACGTCAAAGACGCTGCCGAGTTCGATAGTATGGTTGCCGATTTGATGCCCGAGGGCTGGGGAACAAAGGATTGCGTTCTCACCGACGAGCAGATTGCCGATATGGGGTCTGTTATAAATTCGTTACGCTCCGGCTCAACGCTTAACAGTTATTATGACGGAGAAACAATTCAGTTAGATTACGGAAGTCATAGTATAACCGACGATGTGTATGCTGTTATGCCTTCAGTCCTCAAGGATACTGTGGTTGCCGAATACCTTAAAATGATCAACTCTAATGGTTCATCAAGTGCTACCGATCACCGTGTGGGCGTTCTATATGCGTTTACCGGAAGAAATGCTAATGTAAAAAAATGTGAATACAGAATTATTACACTCCCGGACACAAAAAGGGGAGAAGTTACAAACGGAACAGTCGGTATTGTCAGCTCGAATATCGATCCTTATTCAAGAGATGTATACGACCGTTTCAGCACATCTCGGTTAGCCGAATATCAAAGCTATGAAGAGATGGCGCAGGCTGTTGAAGACCGAACGATTCAGGGTATGATTGTACCGACCGAAATTTACAATGAGCTTATTAAAGATTCAAGATTCAGCAACTTAAACTCTTTTAGGGTAATGACCTATTATTACAGAGAACTTGAAGACGAGGCGGGCAATAAACATCTTACGCTTGAAAACACCGAACCTCAAATAGGCTCTAAAAACGGCAGAGACGCAGACGGAAATATTCAGCCGAATACAATAAACGGTTATTTCGCAGAAGCCGAATACTATGCTTACTCCAAGCTCCTTGCGGAGTTTGCGGGTATTGAAGAGCTTGAAGTAAACAGCGAAACGTCTCTTCGAGAGCTTATTGATGTTGACACATTAGCGCTTTCGGAATTTAGTGAAAGCATGGAGGTAAAGGTTAATCTTACCCCGGAGCAGAAGGCTGTTCTCAACGGCGATTATGATTTAACAGGGGAGCTTGGCAAAGAGCTTGTTAATTATATATTAAATGATACGATATTTAGTATAGATATATTAGGTCAAGATTTAACGGCATTTATAAACAATATACTTGATACGCCGATTGACTTAAATACCACGCTTAAAGATATATGGGCAAGACTTGTTGATGAGCCTGTTGCCACTGTTTTTGAACTTTTGCCTACGCTTACTGTTTTAGCGGATGAGGTTATTGTTCCTTTTGTGTTAAACGGACCTGCAACGGAAAACACGAATAAAGATGTTTTCCAGAATATGATGACTATGCCTCTGCTCGGCACAGATTCGGAAGACTGGGGTATTATCGGCGATATTGTAGGGAAATGTATTTCACAGGTAGGCGGAAGTGAAGTAGGTATGGGTCAGTTCGGCTGGGATCTGAACACGATTCTTCCATCCGTTATCCATTGGCTTCTCGGTGATAATTCATACACATATACCTATTACAATGTAACCGATAACGGCGACGGAACGTTCACCTACGGCGAAACAAAAACCGGCGCTCTCGGCACTAAATATAACGACAACAACGAAAAAACAGGTTTGGAGCCTGTATTGTTCAACGTATATGCTCTTGATAAGATGCTTGCCGGCGCGTCAATTAAGGATCTTGAAAATACCGCCGCAAGAGAGGCTGTAACCGAGCTTGCGACCTTTGCCTGTGAAGTTGTTGACGAGTACGTTGCCGAGCATGGCGAGGATGTTGCGTTTTATTTTGACAAGGAGCAAAAAACGCCTACAAATAAGGGTCTTAACAATATCAGCGTTGCGCTTCCTAAATTGATTAACGCGCTTGGGCAGAAATTCAATGAGAAGTACGGTATTGATACCGATTGGTCATTTGGTACTTTCGGTCAGTCCGAAGATAAGTACGACGGATTCGTTTACAATGCAGGGTTACAAAAATTTAAGGATTTGGCAACCAGAAGCGCCCAGGCGCCGGAATGTCTTGATGTTTTCGTAGACCTGTTTGTAAACGGCTGGATAAATGCGCTGACAGATTTTCTCAATGGAGTCATTTCGACCGAAAACGAAATAACGAGT
>CANPXD010000026.1 GCA_947585615.1 uncultured Clostridia bacterium | reverse complement strand
CTGCGAGCCGATAATCTGATAGATTTTGTAACCGTCCGCCTTGGGCTGTGTATCCCATGCAAGCGTTATGCTGTTTCCCTCGGTTGAACGATCTTTCGTTCTGAGATTTGTTACCTGGTTCGGCTTCGTAGTGAATTTTCCTATATCCGACCAGTTCTCACAGTATATTCCCTGTCCGTTTTCCTTTATACCTGCTGCAACTCTCGCTTTGTAAACAGTCGAGTTTTCAAGACCCGTCAAAGTCCGGTTCAGATAACCTGTATTCATCGCAACCGTCCATGTCTGACCGTCGTCGGCAGAAATCTGAATCTGATAGAGCGCAGCGCCGGCTACCTCATCAAATGAAATGTCGACTGAGTTCGTTGTAGAGTTTGCAAACTGAACATTTGTAACAGGCGGTAAGGATTCAAGTGCCTGGGAGGCTGTGAGCGTTGTAAACGTTGCTTCGTCAGACCAGTATGCAGAATATGTGTAGCGTGAATTGCTGTATCTGTAGCCTCTGATTCGGAAGGTATATTCAGTTCCCGGCTCAAGAGGTCTGATTACGGCTGACGTGGATGAAGTATTGGTGCAGTGAACCCATTTGCCGTCAACAAGCTGCTGAACTTGATAGCCGTTTACATTTGAAAGCGCGTTCCAATTTAATTCAAATGAGTTTGCGTATGATTTTGCATGTATACCGGTAACCGCAGCAATATCATATGAAATGCTGTCATCGCCGGGCATATTTCTGAAAACGGGAATAATAAACGTTTTTGGATTGGCAAGTTCTCCGGCATTTTTGTAACCCTTGTAGGTCATGCCTGCTTCGGAGGCAGCCGCCTGCACATTTGCCATATATTCATGGCCATACATATTTGAACCTGATGCCGGATTTACATTGAACTTCTGGAGGTAGCCCGTATTTTGGAGTTCAAAGTTTTCGGCAATCCAGAGCGCTCCGTTGTAGATGGAAAGGTACGGATTGGTCCAGGGTCTGTTGTAGTTTCTGGTGAGAAGATCCTTGCGTATATATCCGGTATAGGTCGTTCCGCTGACGGAAACCTTTACGTTTACCCACTTATATCCGTCGGACTGTCTTTCCGTTGTAGATAAATATGTAACGGGCGTTCCGTTGGCAGGAATCCTTGTCACTTCGGCAGTTGAGGTCGACGGACCTTTTCTTAAGCGAACATTTGTGGTATTGGTAACCCATTCTGCCGTCTGATTTCTTGAAGCCCACGCAAGCCCGTCTTTTGCGCCTGTGTTTGCTCCGATATTATAGTAGTTGTAAATGCCTTCATATCCTGAATATGTGCCGCTCGCACCGCCTGCGGAATTGGTTTTTCCGCCGACCTCCTGAACAATTTTTGCCGCGAGGTAATATGCGCCCATTCCGCTGTTTTTAGCGGCTGCCATAATGGCTGCGGAATATTTTGTTGCGGGAGAATATGTATGATTGCCGCCGTTGGCGTCCTTGTAGGTAATATCAGCGTTTTTCATCCAGGTGTTCTGAATTATCGACTCAACACCCGACTGCGTATGCGACGAATTGTAAGCGTTTGATTCAAACTGGAAGATGTAAGTCTCGTCAAGGAAGTTCCTGGGATCAAGATAAAACTCAACAGCCGTCTGCGAAGCGGCAACCCAGCTTGAACCTTCACGTATTACATATTTACCGTTTTTATAGCATTCGGAGCATTGACAGTAAAAGTTTCTCGTTGAATTAGAGGAAGTCATCTGAATAGTCTGCTGCCAGTGGGGCGTGCGTTCGTTCTGAACAGCCGTGCTCCAGTTGACTCCCGTATCCAGAACCTCAAAGTTCCATTTGGGATATTTTTTGTGAAGCTCAACAAGGTCGGGAATATAGGATTCGGGGAAACCCTTGTTTCTGAGCTGTGCCGCATAATCATCCGCCAGTGCCGTAACGGAGAACGACGGAATTATGGTGAGCACCATTATCACGGAAAGTAAAATGCTAACGATTTTTCTTTTCATATAATTGCAACTCCTTTGTGTGATGTTACAATTATACTAACATTGTCGTCGCTGTTTTGTCAACGTTTTTTAACCATTTGTAACAAATGCGCGGATTACCATTTTTAGGAATTGACACAATATTGCCGGGTAATTATAATTAATATAGATTTGAATAAATTAAAAACCAAAATAATACAGGGGTGTGCCTAAGTGAGCAAGGTATCGGTAATTGTTCCGGTTTATAATACGGAAAAGTATCTGAGACAGTGTCTGGACAGTATTCTTAATCAGACGCTGAAGGAAATTGAGGTTATCTGCGTTGATGACGGTTCAACAGACGGCTCGGTCGGAGTGATAGAGGCGTATGCGGCGCGGGACAGCCGCGTCAGACTTATAAAACAGCAAAACGCGTATGCAGGCACGGCAAGAAACAACGGAATGAGAAACGCGTTGGGGGAATATCTTGTATTTCTTGATTCCGATGATTTTTTTGAACCGGATATGCTGTTTGAAATGTATGAAAAGTGCAAGGAAGACAATGCGCAAATCTGCCTCTGCTCCGGCAGGATTTACAATGAGCAGAGCGGAGAATTCCGCGACGCGCCTAATTTTCTCAATACAAAATATCTGCGTGTCGGAACGCCGTTTTCGGCTCATGACGCGGCTGAACGTATTTTCAATATGACGTTTCCTTTTCCCTGGACAAAAATGTTTAAAAAAGATTTTATTGAGCAGAAGGGTCTTGCGTTTCAGTCCACGAGAAAAACAAACGATTTGTTTTTTGTTTACAGCGCACTTGCTGCGGCGGACGCCATAACGTATGTAGACAAACCGTTTGCAAATTACAGAACCGGCAATGCGTCAAGCCTTCAGGGTGCGACGGCGGAGCTTTCACTTGATTTTTACACAGCGCTTTACGCTCTGAAAAAAGAGCTTCAAAAGCGGGGTGTTTTTACCGATTTTGAAAAGAGTTTTGTAAACAGGGCGCTCAGCACCTGCCTTTTCGTGCTTGACAAGGCGGAGAAAAAAGAAAACTTTATTACCGTTGCGGATAAGCTCCGAAATTCGTATTTCTATCATTTAAGCGTTCTCGGCCATTCAAGGGGATATTTCTATGTCAAAAAGGATTATGACCGCCTTCTGCATTTGATGCAGACCCCCTCGGAGCAGCTCTGGGAGGAAAAGAACAAACCGGAAACGATTGCAAAGAAGAAAATGCTGAATATAGATGAATGGCAAAGTCCTGTTAAAATGGAAAAAGGCGGGATAAAGATTTCCGTCATAATACCTGTTTACAACACGCAGGAATATCTTACCGAATGTCTTGATTCCGTTATCGGGAATACGCTTGAAGATATTGAAATAATCTGTGTAGACGACGGCTCGACTGACGGCAGCGCCGAAATCATAAAGAAATATTCCGTGCGGGACAGCAGAATTAAGGCAATTGCAAAGGAAAACGGCGGTCTTTCCTCGGCGCGCAACACAGGTCTGGCGGCAGCGGCGGGCGAGTATGTTCTGTTTCTGGACAGCGATGATTCTATTGAGCCGCGCGCTCTGGAATTTCTTTACGCCGAGGCGAAGAGCGATAATCTCGACCAGCTCTTTTTCTGCGCAAAACCGTTTTATGAAGAAGACGGCGAGGATTTCGGCAAAAGCCCTGATCATTATTTACGAAGAGCCGAGTACATCGGTGTAATGACAGGCCGGGAAATGTTCATAAAGATGTCCGAAAATGCGGAATTCAAACCCAATGCCTGCCACCAGCTTTTCAGGCGCGAATTTTTGACTGACAACGGAATTTCATTTATAGACGGTATTATTTACGAAGATAATCCTTTTACGATACAGTGCCTTTTCGCAGCTGAGCGCGTGCGCTATGCCGATATTGTTCTTTATAACCGAAGAATGAGGAAAAATTCCATTATGACAAGCTCCGGCGGACTTAAAAGCTCGTACGACTATTATATAGTTGTTAAAAACATTGAGCGCATCGCGGCGGAATGCAATTATTCGGCTTACCCGGAATTTTATAAGGCGCTTCTTGTCCAAATCAAAAGAATCTGCTTTTTAGGCTGTGATTATGTCTGCGAAGCAGATGAAGCGGAATTTAATGATTTTGTTCTCGGCCTTGATGAGCAGGAGGGCATAGATTACTATTTCCTGATTAAAGTAGCGGTGGAGCACAGAAATCTTATAAAAACACTTCGCAGAACAATTCGGGATTTGAATGAAAAAAATCTTATGGACGATTTTAAGCGCAGATGTATGGAATACGAGCGTATTGAAAAAGAAAAAGCAAGAAAAGAAAAAGAAAGAAAAGAAAGAGAAGAACAGGCGCGCAGAGACAAAACGCCGCTCGGAAAGGCTAAAAAAATAATTAATGTACTGAAAAATGAATGATGAGGTGAGAGACAGACAGCACAGTATATAAAAATATATTTACAAATTTGTTACATTAATTTACAAAAAAACTACAATTAGCTCTTGATTTATGTGCAGTTTTGCATTATTATATATTAGTATACAAAGATAAGGCAAATCACTCGTTTTGAACCGCGTTGGAATTCGGTTTGCTTTTTCTTCATAACAGGACAACGAAAAATAAGGACAAAAATTAAATTGATTAGAGGTAAAAACCGTGATTGAATTCCGTGATGTTACAAAGGTGTATGACAGCAACGGTACAAAGGCGCTCAGCAATGTCAATATCAAGATTGAGGACGGCGAATTTGTTTTCGTTGTAGGTTCTTCGGGCGCGGGAAAAAGCACCTTTTTAAAGCTTATTATGCACGAGGAAAAGCCCACGGAGGGTGCAGTAATAGTCGGCGATTATTCCTCGGAGACGATCAAAAAAAGACAGATCCCCTATTACAGAAGAACAATGGGAATCGTTTTTCAGGATTTCCGCCTTATTCCGAAAATGAGCGTGTATGACAATGTTGCTTTTGCAATGCGGGTCATCGGCGCAAAAGAAAAAGAAATAAGAAAGCGCGTCCCGTATATTCTTCAGCTTGTAGGTCTCTCTCACAAAGCAAGGTCAATGCCGAATGAACTTTCGGGCGGTGAACAGCAGAGGGTTTCACTCGCAAGAGCACTTGTAAATAATCCCAAGCTGATAATCGCCGATGAGCCGACAGGCAACGTTGACCCGGAAATGAGCCATGAAATCGTTGATATGCTGACGAAAATCAACAATAACGGCACAACCGTTATTATGGTTACCCACGAACACGACCTTGTCCGTACCTTCCAGCGCAGGGTCATCGTTATTAAAAACGGTGAGGTTGTTTCCGACACCCCCGATCCGACTCACGCACAGTTTGATACGGAACAGACGGAGAATTCCACCGATATGTTTTTCTTCAACGAGGATATAAAACTCGGTGAAGAGGTTGAGGATATTTTTGATTCTTTTGACAGCTCGGACATTGATTTTTCCTCCGCGAAAAGCAGTGATTTCAGCGCGGCAGACGAAAAAAGCGGAGGTGAGGAGTAATGACTGCATCAAGTCTCAGGTATTTATTGAAAGAAGGCTTCAGAAACACATGGGCAAACAGAATGATGAGCATTGCGTCAATATGCGTGCTTATGAGCTGTCTTGTTATGATGGGCGGAGCAACAATGATCTTTTTCAATATCGACTCGATTCTCGGCAGGATTGAGGACGAAAACGTCGTTATGGTGTTTATTGAGGACGATGCAACAGACGCCGAGACAGCGGCAATGGGCGCCTCTCTTGAAAAAACGAACAATATCAAAGATGTTGAGTTTATACCGAAAGAGGACGCGTGGGCAGATCAGCTTGCCACAATGGAAGAAGCGCAGGCGGCATTTTTCAAGGAAATGAGTGATAAAATACCTCTGCCCGACGCGTATAAAGTAACCGTTGACGATTTGCAGCAGTTTGACTCAACGATAGAGAGCATAAAAAAGCTTGACCACATAGATACGATAAGAGAAAATAAGGACCTTGCGAAAAGACTTGTTTCCATACGTCACGGAATAGAAATAATCGCAATCGTAATAATCAGTGTACTTCTTGCAATAAGTATTTTCATAATTTCAAACACGATCAAGCTCACCGTATATTCAAGGCGGCTTGAAATAAGTATTATGAAATCGGTCGGAGCAACCAACAACTTTGTGCGGCTGCCGTTTGTTGTGGAGGGTATGATTCTCGGAATTATCTCGGGTATAATTTCCCTC
Source organism: uncultured Clostridia bacterium (assembly GCA_947585615.1). GTDB lineage: Bacteria > Bacillota > Clostridia > Oscillospirales > Acutalibacteraceae > Eubacterium_R. The sequence goes on along the minus strand of CANPXD010000026.1, from coordinate 18,764 downwards.
GGACTCGTATGGGGCTTCTATGAATTTGCGATTCAGCAGTTCAGCGATCTCCTCTCCGAGCTGAAGCTTACGGCGCTTCCGTTTGAAAATTACGCGCTGCAGATGCTCGGTGCGTTTGTTGCAATCGGAATCGCAACAGGAGCAGGCGGCTCTGTGATTACGATGGGAAGGTATCTTAACAGGGAAGGCAGTGAGATAAGTGCGGTATAATGTAATTAAAATTTTCTGTGTGATGTTCAGCCTTATGCTCGCTTTTTCGGCGGTGTTCACGGCACAGGCAGCGACTTCCAAATCCACCTCCGAGCTGAAAAAGGAAAAGCAGACAATTGAGGCGGAACTTGCAAATTCCGAAAAGGAACTTAAGGAACTGAGCCAACAAAAATCCGAAACGGAGGAATATGTTTCCGCTTTAAGGGGTAAAATAACTTTGCTGCAGGACAAGCTGGACACGCTTGAGAATCAGCGGGACGCCCTCCAGACGGAAATTAACGCCATTCAGGACAAGATAGAAAGAACCCTTGACGATATTGAAGCGTCACAGAAGGAAATAGACAAAAAGCAGGCGGAATTTGAGACTGTTTTTGAGCAGTACTGCCAGCGCCTGCGCGCAATGTATATTTCGGGAAGCGTCACAACCCTTGAGGTATTGCTTGAAAGCGGAGATATGAGCTCTGTTCTCACACGCGCCGAAATGGTCAAATGTGTGTCATCGCGCGATAACGCAACGTTAGACGATCTCATGAAGAAAATGCAGGAAATCGAAAAAGAAAAGCACGAGCTTGAATTAAAGAAGCTTGAGCTTGATGAAGACAAGAAAAAGCTTGACAGCCAGAAAACCGAGCTTCAAAGTTCGATAAATGAAATAAGCGCTTCAAAGAGCGAACTGAGCAGCGAAATTGCCGAGTGCAATACACTGCTTGCAAAGCTTGACAGTCAAAAAACGGAAATCAAGGAAGGAATCGAAGAAAACAGAGAAGCAATTCAGGAAATAGAGAATGAAATTTATCGCGCGTCGCACAGCGCCGCGCCGTCCGGCTCATACACGCCCGGAAGCGGAACACTGGGCTATCCCACAAGCTACCGCACGATTTCGGCAGGTTACCCGAATTATAAGAGCGGCGGCTATCACGGCGGAGTAGATTTCCCGTGTCCGGCGGGGACGCCGGTTTATGCGGCGGATTCAGGCTATGTATCATTAGCGAAGCATCTTACATACAGCTATGGCAACTATATTATGATAAACCACGGAAACGGTCTGTCAACACTCTATGCCCACAACAGCTCGCTTGTAGTAAGCGAAGGGCAGGCGGTTGAGAAAGGACAGCTCATAGCTTATTCAGGTTCAACGGGTAATTCAACAGGTCCGCACTGCCATTTTGAGGTAAGGCTTAACGGAACGCGCGTTAATCCGCTGAATTATCTCGCCTGACAACTGATTAATAATAAAATCAAGGAAGTGAAGTCAATGAAACGTATCAGCATATTCAAAAAGCCTGTCTGCGTTTTAGTGGCTTTTTGCGTTCTTTTTACGTTTGTTCAGTTTTCCGAGGTCAGTGTTAGCGCGCAGGATAATTTGTCTCCCGAACAGGAAAAGGCTGTTCTTGAGCAGAAAATCAAAGAGGCAGCGAATAAGCTTGACGATCTCGGAGTTCAAAAGGCAGACACCCAGGAATATCTTGACGCGCTGAACGAAAAAATTAAATATCTTGAGCAGGAAAAGGAGCTTGTTTCGGACGAGGTTGATAAGGATCAAACAACAGTCAATGATCTTCAGGATCAGTGTGAAAAAAACGAGACTGAAATAAAAAATGCCGAGCAGGAGGTTGCCGGGCTGACTGCGGAGCTTGATGAGGCGACAGAGGATTTCAGCGAAAATTACGATCAGTACTGCCGCCGTATGCGGGCTATGTATATCAGCGGTGAAACCAATGTGCTCACATTTCTTATAACGAGCAATGATATTTCCCAGCTTCTCACAAGATATGAGATGATACGCCGTGTTTCAAAGCAGGACGGCGAGCTTCTTGAGACAATCCATTCACAAATTGAGAGCATAAATAAGTCAAAAGCCGAAATTACCGAAAAAAAGCAGCTTATGGCTCAGCAGCGAACCCAGCTTCTGCAAAAAAAGGAAGCGCTTGAAAAAAGCATAACGGATTTGAACGTGAAGCAGACTGAGCTTGATTCAAAGAAAACGAATCTGTCATCCGAAAGAGCGAACGCGAATATGCTTTTAAAGAAAATAAGTGACGAAACGGGGTACTATACGGAATTTCTTGAGGACAACAAGGAAGTTCTTGAAGATATAGACAGAGAATTGGCACTGAAGGACAGTCAGTATGCCGATCCCACAACAACAACGACAACAACAACGACAACGAAAAAACCGTCCGCACAGGATCAGGACAATTCCGAAAAAACGACATCCACAACGACAACCGCCACAGAAAAACAGGAAAACACCGCTAAATATATCAGCCTGACATATCCTGTCCCGACGCAAAAGAAGATAACCTGTCCGTTCCACGGCTATACGGGACACAGCGGTGCCGATTTCAGTTGTCCGACAGGCTCAACGGTTGTTGCGGCGGAATCGGGTGTTGTTATCACTTCGGCGGATTTAAAAAATCCGGACGGATCGTACAGGAGCTACGGACGGTATATAGTTATAAGACACGATAAGACAACTTCCTCGGGAGACAGAGTGTATACACTCTATGCGCATAATTCCTCAAGGCTTGTTTCCGAGGGCGATTATGTCAAAAAGGGGCAGGCAATCGCAAAATCAGGCTCAACGGGCAATTCAACGGGACCGCACTGCCATTTTGAGGTGAGAACCCCAACCTCGGGTTATTCGGATTGTAAAAATCCCGAAAAATATCTGCCATAAAAATTTCGCGGCAGATTTTAAGGTGTGAAAATAATGAAACGGAATAATTTAATAAGGTTAATAGCGGCGCTGATTTCTGTTTCGCTTATTTTTGCTTCGGTAACGGCAGGCGGCGTGTATTCCTCGGCGGAGGAAACGTCGCTCACACAGCCTGAAACGCAGACGGAGCCGACAACGACTCCTGAACAGGCAAGGCAGGAGGCGCAGAAGCTTCTTGAGCAGCAGAAGGCGGAGTACGACTCAAGCTTGAAATCGCTTGAGGAAAAGCTTACTCAGCTTGCGGCGCAGTCGAAGAACACCGAAGAATACATAAATACACTGGATGAAAAAATAGGCGTTTTAAATGAAGAGCTTACTCTGCTGGACAGTCAGGTAACGGGGTATATTGAGGATATAGACGCTTTGCAGAAAAGCATAGACGAAAACCAGCTTGCGGCAGACAACCTCCAGGCAGAGGTTGACGCGGTGCAGAATGCGCTTGAGGAACTTAACAGAAAATTTCAGGCAAAGTATGACGCTTACTGCCTGAGAATAAGGGCAATATACATTTCAGGCAGCTATAATATTATAACCGCGCTGTTGACCAGCAGCGATATTTCAAGCTTTCTCACGCGGTATGAAATGATAAAGGCTGTTTCAAAAAGCGACGCGCAGCTTCTTGCCGATATAGAGGAACAGACGAAAAAAATTCTTGCAGAAGAATCGGATCTCAATGAAAAAAAAGCAACGCTTGATGAGATAAATATGAATCTTATTGCGCAACGGAATGAGCTTCAAAATAAGCAGGATAAGCTTACTGCCGCTCAGGAGGAAATTGCGGGAAAGAAGATTTCTCTTTCGCAGGACAGAGCGGAAAGCGACAGCCTTTTCGCGCAGCTTACCTCACAGAGCGGAATGTATACAGAGTTCAGAAATGAGGACGCTGCGGTCAAAAAGGCGGTTGAGGACGAAATTGCCGCTCTTTTGAACGGACTGATTGATCCTGAGGATGTAACGCTCGGCTCAACGAGCGACCGCTCGAACGTCACAGCTCCGTCATATGCGTTTTCTGATGTTTACAGCAATTCGGACGGCGTGCTTAATATGACATATCCCGTGCCGGGGCATTATACTGTTTCGGCGGGCTTCCCGAATTATTCAAATGGAAGCTATCACGGCGGAATGGATTTTCCCTGCCCGACAGGTTCAAGGGTTGTCGCGGCGCAGTCGGGCGTTGTGCTTCTCGTCAAGCGCCTTGATTACAGCTACGGTTATTACGTTATGATTTATCATGGCACGGATTCAAAGGGCAGAAAAATAGTGACTCTTTACGGTCACAATTCATCCATTCTTGTTTCGGCGGGAGATACCGTCTCAAGAGGTCAGCAGATTGCAAAATCAGGCTCAACGGGCAATTCAACGGGACCGCACTGCCATTTTGAAATCAGGATAAACAACGAAAAGGTAAATCCCAAATATTATCTGAGTAAATGATATGAACAGAATTAATTACAGCCGGGAAACTGAAAAAATCATTGAAAATAATAAGAGAGAGCATATCCTGCCCTCTCTTTTAATTCATTCCTGCTGCGCGCCGTGTTCAAGCGCCTGCCTGGAGTATCTAAATAAATATTTTAACATAACAATTTTATATTATAATCCTAATATATTTCCCGAATCGGAATTTAAAAAACGGCTTGGAGAGCAGGAGCGCCTTATTCGTGAAATGTCTTTTGAAAATAACGTTTCGGTGATAAGAGGCGAATATGATTACAGTGCGTTCACTGCCGCCGTGCGCGGACTTGAGGATGAGCCTGAGGGCGGACGGCGCTGTTTTAAGTGCTACAGGCTGAGAATGGAAAAGGCAGCTGCGGCAGCAGCTGAAAAGGGATTTGATTATTTCTGCACAACGCTGTCGCTCAGTCCGCTGAAAAACGCGCAGAAAATAAATGAAATCGGATTTGAACTTCAGGAAAAATACGGTGTAAAATGGCTGCCGTCCGATTTCAAGAAAAAAGAAGGCTATAAACGGTCGATAGAATTGTCGCGCGAATATAAACTTTACCGCCAGAATTTCTGCGGCTGTGTTTTCTCTGTAAAGGAGGGAGGTCAAAAATGAATAATCCTCTTGCTTCAAGAATAAGACCCGATGAGCTTTGCGACGTAGTCGGTCAGAAGCACTTGCTTGAAAAAGGCAGACCCCTCTATAATATGATAGAGAGCGGAAATATTCCGAACCTGATTTTTTACGGCCCGTCAGGAGTCGGCAAAACAACCGTAGCGTCAATAATCGCCCGTAAAACAAAAAGGGCGCTTCGCCGCCTGAACGGAACAAACGCCTCAACGAATGATATAAAGGAAATCGTCTCTCAGCTTGACACGTTTGAAGCGCCAAACGGAATACTTCTCTATCTTGACGAGATACAGTATTTCAACAAACGCCAGCAGCAGAGCCTGCTTGAGTACATAGAAAACGGAAAAATCACGCTTATCGCCTCTACGACGGAAAATCCGTACTTCTATATTTATCCGGCAATACTTTCACGTTCAACAGTATTTGAGTTCAAGGCTGTTGAATGGAACGAGATTGTGCCTGCCGTTGAAAGAGGTTTCCGCTTCCTCGGCGAAGAGAACAATATACCCGTAACGCTTGAGGACGGCGTTGCTCAAAAAATCGCAAGGGGCTGCGGCGGTGACGTCAGAAAGGCGCTGAACAGCGTTGAAAACTGCTTTTATTCCACAGGGGTGAACGACGGAAAAAAGCATATAACGCTCAAGTCGGCAGAGGAATTGACACAGAAAAGCGCTGTGAAATATGACCGCGAGGGCGATGAGCATTACGATATACTTTCCGCATATCAGAAAAGTATGCGCGGCTCGGACGCAAATGCCGCTCTGCATTATCTTGCAAGGCTTCTGGAAGCGGGAGATCTCCCTTCGGCGTGCAGACGACTTATGGTATGCGCCTGTGAGGACGTCGGACTTGCATATCCTCAAATCATTCCGATCGTCAAAGCGGCAGTGGACGCTGCCCTTATGGTTGGTTTGCCCGAGGCTCGAATACCGCTTGCAGATGCCGTCATTCTTGTCGCGCAGGCTCCGAAAAGCAATTCGGGCGCGTCGGCAATTGACGCGGCTATAGAAGATATACAAAAGGGCAGATACGGTCCGATTCCCAGGCAGCTTCAGAACAAGCACTTTGATGGTGAGGACGCCGAAATCAAGGGGCAGTTTTATCTTTATCCTCACGACTATGAGAACAACTGGGTGAAACAGCAGTATCTGCCCGATATAATCAAGGATACCAAATATTATATTGCGGGCCGCAACAAAACCGAGCAGGCGTTTAAATCCTATTGGGACAGGATAAAAGGAGAAAGTAAATGAAACAGATTAAAATCGGAAGTATCACCGTATCAAAAACGGCATACGGGTGTATGAGAATAGGCAATAAAACAGCTTCTGAGGCAGAGAGTGCCGTTAAAACGGCGCTTGAGCTTGGAATAAATTTCTTTGATAACGCGGATATTTACTGCGACGGAAAATCGGAGGAGTTTTTCGGAAAGGCTGTTAAAGGAACAGACAGGGACAGCATCTTTATTCAGTCAAAATGCGGTATCAGACCCGGTTATTATGACTTTTCAAAGGAACATATCATTTCAAGCGCCGAGGCATCAATTAAAAGGATAGGCTGCGGTTATCTTGACGTTCTGTGCCTTCACCGTCCCGATGTTCTGTTGGAGGGCGAGGAGGTTGCCGCCGCTTTTGACAGCCTCTTTTCAAGAGGACTTGTGAGAAACTTCGGCGTATCAAATTTTAATCCAATGCAGATAGAGCTTTTGAAGAGATACATAGATTATCCGCTGCTTGTAAACCAGCTTCAGCTCGGCCTATTTCATACGGGAATGATAGATTCGGGTATGTGCGTAAATATGGAAAACAGTTTTGCGAGAGATCTTGACGGAGGAGTTTTGCCCTACAGTCAGCTAAATGGAATGGTTATTCAAGCGTGGGGACCGATGCGCTCCGCAAACGGATACTTTCCTCAGGACAAAACCGTTTCCGATAAAATGGCAGTTCTCGAAAAGTGGGGAAAGAAATACGGCATTTCAAAAGAGGCGGTTGCCATTGCGTTTATAGACAGAATCAAAAATGTTCAGCCTATTCTCGGTACAACGAATCCCGAAAGGATAAAGGCTCTGGCGGCGGCGGACGGCATAGAGCTTTGCAGGAGGGATTGGTATGCAATTTATACTGAAACGGGGAAGCTTGTGCCATGACGAAAAAGGAAAGAGCGTTAAAAGCTGTTGAAATACTTAAAACAATTTATCCCGACGCGGTCTGCTCACTGAACTCAAATAATCCGTTTGAGCTGCTTGTTGCCGTTCGCCTTTCGGCTCAGTGCACGGACGCGAGGGTAAATCTTGTGACGCCCGCTCTGTTTGAGAGATACAAAACGCTCGAGGATTACGCGAACGCGGACGTCAGCGAAATAGAAGGCTATATCCGCTCCTGCGGCTTTTATAAAAACAAAGCGGAGTCAATAAAGGGAATGGCTCAGAAAATACTGAGTGATTTCAACGGACGCGTGCCGGATAATATAGATGACCTTATCACACTGCCCGGAGTGGGCAGAAAAACGGCAAATCTCATTGTCGGCGACGTATACGGCAAGGCGGCAATCGTGGTTGACACCCACTGTATAAGAATCACAAACCGTCTGGGACTTGTGAATGAAAAAGACCCGAAAAAGATTGAATTCGCGCTTAAAAAAATGATTCCTGCTGAGGAAGGTTCTGATTTCTGCCACAGGATTGTGCTTTTCGGCAGAGATACCTGCTCCGCAAGAAAGCCGAAGTGTGATTCCTGCCCGATGCGCGAGATTTGCAGAAGAACGGAAGTAAAACAGCGATGAAATCAAACATCATACTTATCGGAATGCCCGGAAGCGGGAAGTCAACCTGCGGTGTGCTTGCCGCCAAGGCTCTTTTAAAAAATTTTTTTGATACCGATCTTCTTTTACAGAACCTTGAAAACTGCCGTCTTCAGGAACTGATAGACAAAAGAGGAACGGATTACTTTGAAAAAGCGGAGGAAAACGCTATTCTATCGCTTGACATCAGCGGAACGGTTATCGCAACGGGCGGAAGTGTTGTTTACAGCGACAGGGCGATGCGTCGACTGCGGGAAACCGGCAAGGTGATTTATCTTCATCTCGATTATGAGACAATGGAAAAAAGAATAAGCAATATAACAACAAGGGGCGTTGTTTTAAGAAATTGCCGCACGCTGAGAGAGATGTATAACGAGCGCCTTCCTCTTTATAAAAAATATGCCGACGAAACGATAATCTGTGACAACAGCACGGTTGAGGAAACGGTTGAAAAAATCATTGAGGTAACGCGCGGGCAATGATATTGGAAGTGAAATCAAAAAATACTTGAACAATGATATGCCTTTGTGCTATTATAGACAAAATATATGATTACGTTATTACGGAGGGAATTTTATGAACAATTACGGCGCGAAATTTGTGAAAGAAGGCTTAACCTTTGATGACGTTCTCCTTATTCCGGCGGAGAGCGACGTTTTACCGAACGAGGTTGATTTAACTACAAATCTGACAAAAGACATCAAGCTGAATATCCCTCTTATGACGGCCGCTATGGATACCGTCACGGAGTCAAATATGGCGATTGCGATTGCAAGAGAAGGCGGCATAGGCGTTATACATAAGAATATGACGATTGAGGATCAGGCAACTGAGGCAGACAAGGTTAAAAGGTCCGAAAACGGCGTTATCACAAACCCTTTTTTCCTTTCTCCGCAGAACACCGCGCTTGACGCGGAAAAACTGATGAGAAAATATAAGATAAGCGGCGTACCCGTTTGTGAGGAGGACGGCACGCTTGTCGGAATTCTCACAAACCGCGATATGAGATTTATGACGGATTATGATGTGAAAATCAGTACGGTGATGACGCCCAAGGAAAAGCTTGTTACGGCTATGGCAGGCACAACGCTTGATGAAGCAAAAAAGATTCTTATGGCGTCAAAGATTGAAAAACTCCCTCTTGTCGATAAAAAAGGAAAACTGACGGGTCTTGTTACAATAAAGGATATTGAAAAGAGCTTTAAATATCCCAACACTGCGCGCGACAGCAACGGCAGACTTCTCTGCGCAGCGGCTCTCGGTGTAACAGCCGATGTGCTTGACCGTGCAAAGGCACTTGCCGACGTCCAGATTGACGCTTTTGTTCTTGATTCGGCTCATGGACATTCAAAGAATATCATAGAAGCTGTCGGCAAAGTGAAAAACGCATTTCCGCATATTTCGCTTATTGCCGGAAACGTCGCAACCGCGGCAGGAACGCAGGCGCTTATTAAGGCAGGCGCGGATGCGGTTAAGGTCGGAATCGGTCCCGGTTCCATATGCACAACGCGCGTTGTTGCGGGTATAGGCGTTCCTCAGATAACCGCAATTTATGACGCAGCCGAAATGGCAGACAAATACGGAATTCCGATTATTGCAGACGGCGGTATCAAATATAGTGGTGAAATCGTTAAGGCAATTGCGGCAGGAGGCAGCGCCGTTATGGTGGGTTCGCTTGTCGCAGGCTGCGAGGAATCTCCCGGTGAAACGGAAATTTATCAGGGCAGACAGTTTAAGGTCTACCGCGGTATGGGTTCGCTCGGCGCAATGAATAAAGGTTCGGCAGACCGTTATTTCCAGAACGGAACAAGAAAGTTTGTTCCCGAAGGCGTTGAGGGAAGAGTTCCGTACAAAGGACCTGTCGGCGAAACAGTCTATCAGATGATGGGCGGTTTGCGCTCCGGTATGGGTTATGTCGGTTGTCACAATATTAGTGAGCTTCGCACAAAGGCGGAATTTATAAAAATCACGGGAGCGGGACTTGTCGAAAGCCATCCCCATGATGTTTATATCACGAAGGAAGCGCCCAACTATTCAGGCAGCAGACAGGATTGATACTGAATTAAAGAAATTTGCGGCATTAAATGATATTACCGAAAAAAAGGTACTACCATTTAATGCCTTTTTCGGTTATAATAAATGTGCAATGTAAGAAATGCCTGTTTCAGACAATTATTATGCCTGTGCATTTGTTTGCGTTTTGCGCTGCAAGCTGTAATTTGATTTGAGGTCAGGACACGGTAAAATGTTTTTGGAGATGGTATGATGGCGGAGGAATTTACACGCTGGCAGAAGTTTAAACGCTTTTTAAAACGGAATCTGACTCCCACGTGGGCAAAGCATTTCAGCTATCAGGTGTTTTCTTTCCTTGTATCTGTTGCAATGATTGTAGGCGTTGCAGCATATGCCGTTACCAAGAGCTATGACGAAAGGACTTTGAAATTTGTGGATGGATTTACAATAACGGCGCACACGGGTGCGTTTGATACCGCTGAAAACAGCATAGATTCCGTGAAAGCGGCGATAGAAAACAAGGTCAGCGTTCTGGAGCTTGATATACGCCAGAGACCGGACGGAACTCTCGTTATGAGTCACGATCTTGTTGTAACAAATTCGGACGGTGTGCCTCTTACGCAGGCGTTTGAGCTTCTGCGCAGAAAAGACGGCATTATGCTCAATCTTGATATAAAGGAAACACGCACACTGAACGCTCTTCACGATATGCTTGTTGAATACGGACTTTACGGCAGAGCGTTTCTGACCGGGATTGAAAGCGCGGATGTCGCCGCAGTGAAAAATTCAGCCTGCGCGGATATGGATTACTATTTAAACTGTCAGCCTTCGAGAATCAAGATATTTACTGATGAATACAGCGAAAGACTGCTTGCGATGCTTAAAGAAAGCGGCGCTATTGGGGTTAATTGCAGCTATGAGTATGCGGGCGGAAAGCTCTCCGAGCTTCTTCACAAAAACGGATACAAGCTGTCTGTTTGGACGGTCAACGATGAATACAATATGAAAAGGACGCTTGTATTTGAGCCGGACAACATTACAACAAAGCAGTATGATCTGCTGGTTTCAACGATAGAAAACTGGGGGAAATGATATGACTAACGCAGAATATATTGAGGCAATAGAATCGCGTTGCTCAAGAAGAAGCTATAAAAGCATTCCTCTTGACAAAGATACCGCCAATATAGTCAAAGATATGGTAAGTTATGTAAATAAAAAAGCGGGCCTCAATTTTGTCTTTATTGATGACGCGTCATCCGCTTTTACCATATTCACGGGAAAATTTGCCGCCGTTGCCGTCTGCGGACCTGACACGATTGAGGCGCGTGAGGCGTGCGGTTTTTACGGGGAAACTATCGTTCTGCAATGCACTTACCACGGGCTTGGCACTTGCTGGGTTTCGGGAACATATAACGAAAACAAAATTCTTGAAATGCTCACTCTGCCCAAAAAAGTACGTCTTTATGCCGTTATAACAATAGGTTTTACAAGACCGAAAAAGAGTGCGCTCGAAAATATTATGTATAAAGCAACGCATAAAAACAGCAAGCCTTTTCAGAAAATGTTTGAGGTCTGCGACAAAAAACTGCCTGAACATTACGAATACGCAATGAAGCTTGTTGAAAAAGCACCGAGCGCGGTAAACCGCAGACCCGTAAAATTCAAATATGAAAACGATGAGATTTCCGCTTCTGTAGATGAGCCGTATTCGGACAAAAGCCTTGATTTCGGAATCGCACAGCTTCATTTTCAGCTTGGCGCGTCCGCGAAGGGGATAAAAGGCAAGTGGGAAAACGGAATATTTGTTGCCGATAATCAAAGAATATTGAAATTCCCTAAAAAAAATATTGATAAGGAGGAAAATAATCATGAGTAAAAAGGAAAAGAAAAAATGGAGCGCATGGAAAAAGGGGTTGGTTATCATAGCTTCGGTAATAGCGTTTCTTCTTGTTGTGGGCATTGTCGGAGGCGTTATTGTGCTTGACAAATACTGCGAGCCAAAGGAATACACCGTTATGTCCGTATCCGATATTACGGACGGGCAGGCAACGCTTGTTGCGCACCGTGGCTTCAGCGCCGTAGCACCCGAAAACACAGCGCCTGCATTTGAAGAGGCAGGCAAAGCCGGTTTTGATGCTGCGGAATGCGATGTTTATCGTACGGCAGACGGCGTATGGGTTATTTCTCACGACAGTCATACATACAGAATGATGGACGGATCGGCATTTGTTGAAAAACTCACATACGACGAGCTGATGGAGTTCAATCACGACAACGGTTCAAATATTGAGAGTTATCCCAATCTGAAAATATGCACGCTTGACGAATATCTTGAAATATGCGCCAAATATTCTATGGTACCCGTTATTGAGCTTAAAGGTGAAAATAACACGGAGCATTATGATGAGATTATTGCAAGCGTTGAAAAAAGCGGACTTACAGACAAGGTGGTTTATATATCCTTCCATCTTGAAAATCTCAAAAAGCTCAGAAGCCTTTCCGACGCAACGCTTTATTATCTTGTTCAGGAAATTGACGAGCAGGCAATCAGCGACGCTCTTTCGCTCGGCGGAAAATGCGGAATTGATTTTAACGGAAATAAGGACAAAAACACGAAGGAAATTATTCAGCAGTGCGCAGACAGCGGTCTCCTTCTCGGCGCGTGGACAATAGATACTCCGGAAGCTTTGAACCGTATGCTCGACAGCGGTGTTACACTGATTACAACAAACATGATCAGGCACTGATATGATCCTGTTTCTTTTACGGCATGGGCATGAGGCAGACGGTTTCCGCGGCGGATGGTCGGATTTGTCTCTTGACGGTATTGGGCGCGAGCAGTCTGCTGTTCTTGCCGAGCATTTTGCTCACAAGCAGAGGGAATATCATATCAAAAGAATTTATTCAAGCGATTTACCGCGCGCCATGCAGACTGCCGGTATCATTTCGGACGCCTTACATATTCCTGTTATCTCAAAAAGCGAGTTCAGGGAAGTAAATAACGGCGCTCTTGCCGGACTGGACAACGATACGGCGGAAAAACTCTATCCCGGTTTATACTGGAAGAGACTGGAATGGAACGAATGCTATCCGAACGGAGAAAGTCCTCGGACGTTTTATGAAAGAATTTCCTCGGCATGGAGGGCGTTTGTTGTTGATGTCTGCCGTGACGGAAAAAATGCTTTGCTTGTAACACACGGCGGTGTGATTCAGATTATACTTTCAATATTAAAGGGAGAGGCATGGTCGAATAAAAAGAATTTCGGTTCTGTTTCATGCTGCGATATTGTCAAACTTGAAATAATGCGATAAAGGAATAACAAGATGGAGGACTATAATTCGGGACACAGAAAAAGACTGCGCGAAATGTACCGCACAGTCGGCATTGAGGGTATGAATGATTATCAGGTTCTGGAGCTTTTACTGACCTACGCGATACCGCGCAAAGATGTGCGCGTTATTGCAAAAAAACTTTTAAAAACCTTCGGCTCTGTTGAGAATGTGCTTTTAGCCTCTCCGAATCAGCTCGAAAGCGTGGAAGGAATCGGTCAGGTCTCTGCTGTTTTTTTAAATCTTGTGCATGATGTAAACAGAAGTATTTCGTTGGAGCGTCTCAAAAGCAGCAAAACAATTCAGGGAAGCGAAGACGCGAGGGAATATTTCAAAGAGATGTATCTCGGCGTCAAGATTGAGAAGCTGGCGGTTATGTGCTTTGACAATTCCGATAAAATTCTGAGCTGTGACTTTGTCTCGGAGGGAATGTCAAACACGGTAACCGTCGATATAAGACGGCTTATAACGATGGCGACTGAAAAAACAGAAACCACAAAGGTTATGATTGCGCATAACCATCCTAACGGACTGGCGTTTCCGTCTGCCGACGACGTTAATTTTACGCTCAAAATAAGGGATCTGTTTTCGGTTATGAATATAGAGCTGAGAGACCATATAATAGTGGGAGACAATGCCGTCTTTTCAATGCGTTCAAGTCCCGAATACAACTATTATTTCAGGAAAAGGGGAGCCACTTAAAAATTTAATAGGAAACGAAACAGAATAAAAAGGGCTGAAATATTGCGGGCAGCAATGCGTCAGTCCTTTTCTTATGCGGCAGAGAGAAACTGCACCGCACCTGAAATAATCGTTTTTTTGTGCATAAGGTCATTTCTTTGCCGCAGGCACACTTGCCGTATGGTAAGAAATGCGGAAAAACGGTTTTTCCGGCTGTTATGTTCCATTCTCTGTTGCTTAAACAGATGCGATTGCATCCTTCATGGATTTAACATATTCATAAACTTTGTCGGGTGCGTTTTTGCCGTATTTTTCAACAATACGTACTATTGCGGAACCTACGATTATTCCGTCCGCAATGGCGGCGTATTTTTTTGCCTGCTCAGGAGTGTTTATTCCGAAGCCGATTGCCGCAGGAACTTTCGCAGTCTCCTTAACGGCATTGGTAATTGATTCAAGGTCGGTTTTGATTTCGCTTCTTACTCCCGTAACGCCGAGAGAGGAAACCTCATAGATAAAGCCGCGCGCGTCAGAGGCGATTTTCTTGATTCTGTTTTCACTCGTGGGGGCGACAAGCGAAATTACGTCTATATCGTATGTATCGGCAACGCACTGAAGCTCATCCTTTTCCTCATACGGCAAATCGGGAATGATAACGCCGCTTATTCCGCATTCCTTTGCGCGGCTGAGAAATCTTTCGTAGCCGTATTTAAAAAGCACATTGAGATATGTCATATAAACAAGCGGTATATCGACCAGAGAGGAGAGCTTTTCGGTAAGCTTAAAAACGCCGTCCGTAGTTGTTCCGCCGCTGAGAGAACGGATATTTGCCTCCTGAATAACGGGGCCTTCCGCTATCGGGTCTGAAAAGGGAATGCCTATTTCGATTAAATCACAGCCGGCTTTAACCATTGCAAGCATGATCTTTTCGCTTGTTTCCAAATCGGGATCGCCTGCTGTAACAAAACCTATAAATGCCTTTCCGTTTTTAAATGCGTCTGCAATTTTACTCATATATTTCTTTCCCCCTGTATCTTGCGATTGCGGCAACGTCCTTGTCGCCTCTTCCCGAAAGGCAGCAGATTATAATATCACTGTCGCTCATTTTCGGCGCGATTTCCATAACGTGTGCAACAGCGTGCGCGCTTTCGATGGCGCAGATGATTCCCTCTGTTTTAGCCAGATATTCAAAGGCCGAGACAGCTTCGTCATCCGTTACGGGAACATATTCTGCTCTTCCCGTATCCTTGAGATAGGCGTGCTCAGGGCCGACACCGGGATAATCAAGTCCTGCCGAGATACTGTATACGGGCGCGATCTGACCGTATTCATTCTGGCAGAAATACGATTTCATTCCGTGAAAAACGCCGAGCGTTCCCGTTGCCATCGTTGCGGCGGTTTCTTTTGTGTCAACGCCCTTTCCTGCCGCCTCGCAGCCGATCAGCTTTACGCGGGCGTCGTTTATAAAGTTATAAAACATTCCCATAGCGTTTGAGCCGCCTCCGACACAGGCAACTACTGCCGTCGGAAGTCTGCCCTCTTTTTCGAGCATTTGCTCGCGCGCTTCCTTGCTTATAACGCTCTGGAAATCACGCACAATTGTCGGAAACGGATGAGGCCCCATAACCGAGCCAAGAACGTAAAGTGTGTCGTCCACCCTTGAAACCCATTCGCGCATTGCCTCGTTTACAGCGTCTTTAAGCGTCATAGTGCCTGTTGTTACAGGGTGAACCTTTGCACCGAGAAGCTCCATTCTGTAACAGTTGAGCATCTGTCTTTCGGTGTCGAGCTTGCCCATAAATATTTCGCATTCCAGTCCCATAAGTGCCGCGGCAGTTGCAGTGGCTACGCCGTGCTGACCTGCGCCTGTTTCGGCGATAACTCTCGTTTTGCCCATTTTTTTTGCCAGAAGGCACTGACCGAGAACATTGTTTATTTTGTGCGCCCCCGTGTGGTTCAGATCCTCGCGCTTAAAATAGATTTTTGCTCCTCCGAGATCCTTTGTCATATTTTCCGCATAATAGAGAAGCGACGGTCTGCCTGCGTATTCCCTGAAAAGTGTGTCAAGCTCCGAAACGAACTCTGGATCGTTTTTGTAATGCTCATACGCGTTTTCGAGGTTTATGATTTCATTCATAAGCGTTTCGGGAATGTATTGTCCGCCGTGTATTCCGAATCTTCCTTTACTCATATCGTGCTGTCTCCAATATCTGTTTAATTTTATAATAATCTTTAACGCCGTCCGTCTCCACAGAAGAGGATAAATCTATCGCGAACGGCTTTATTTTCTCAATAGCCTGTCGTATATTGTGAACGCCTATTCCGCCTGCAAGAAAAAACGGCTTTTCCGTTTTCGGTATGGCGCTCCAGTCAAATGTCTTGCCGGTGCCTGTTCCGGAATCAAATAAAAAGCAGTCGGCGCAGTTTTCGTACAGACGTATTGTATCCTGCGCGGCGTTACCGCATTTTATAAATTTGATTACGGGCGCATTTATTTTTTTGCAGAATTCCGGGCTTTCCGAGCCGTGAAGCTGAACAGCGTCTATGATGCCCTCGGAAACAAACGTGTTAATCCTTTCCGCATCGTCGTCAACGAAAACGCCGACTGCCGTAATGTCGCTGCGAAGCTGTGCTTTTAACTGCGCCGCAGTTTTTTTATCAATGCTCCTGCGAAAGCCGGAGGTGAGAATAAATCCGATGTAATCCGGAACAAGCTCGTTTACATATTCTATATCCTCATCTCTGCGCAGACCGCAGATTTTAATTTTGCTCACCTTTAAGCTCCTTAAGCATTTTTGCCCGGTTGGGCGCTCTCATAAGTGTTTCGCCGATTAACACGGCGTCTGTTTTGTTGTTTATAAGGATTTCTATATCGCTCCGCGTTTTTATACCGCTTTCGCTCACGAATGCAGTTGCGCTTGGAATAAGGCTTCTGTAGGAAGCGGAATTGTTTACATCGACCGAAAAATCATGAAGATTTCTGTTGTTTACTCCGATAATCCTTGCGCCTGCCGATATTGCCGATTCAATTTCGTTTTCATTGTGTGCCTCAACAAGGGCGGAAAGACCGAGCGAATCGCAGATTTTGAGATATTCCCTTATCGTATCGGTGTCGAGCAGCGCGCATATCAGCAGCACCGCCGACGCGTTCAGGGTTTTTGCTTCGTATATCTGATAATCGCAGACGGTAAAATCCTTTCTTAAAACGGGGATTGAAACCGCGTGTGTGATTTCCTTTAAATATTCGTCGCTTCCGAGAAACCAGTGAGGTTCAGTCAGGCAGGAAATGCAGTCAGCACCGGCGCGCTCATATTCTGCGGCAATCTCAAGATAGGGAAAATCGGGTGAGATCAACCCCTTTGACGGGCTGGCTTTTTTTATTTCGCATATAAACGAAAGTCCATCCTTTTTCAAAGCTTTTTCAAATTCAAAGCCGCCTTTTTGAGCGGCAAATGCCTCTTTTTTAACGGCTTCCGGAGGTTTTATGGATGAAATCTCGGCGTAGCGTTTTTTTGTATATTCGGCGATTGTGTTCAAAATGGACGGCATATCTATCTCCTGCGTTTTTTAATTGAGACTTACGGCTTACTTCTTTAAAATGTTTGGAAGTGAGCTTTATTCGTTCGTTATTTTAATGAAGTTCAGAAGAACATGGTATGCTTTGCCTGACAGGAGGATTTCCTCTGCCTGTTTTACGGCGTCTGCAAACGAAACTGCCCCTTTCCCGTCGACATATATACAGGCGGCGGCATTGAGGATGACTGCCGTATTTTGAGCTTTTGTGCCGTTTCCTCTGAGAATTCTGCGCATAATTTCGGCATTTTCATCAGGAGTGCCGCCGAGCAGCTCAGACTTTGCGCAATGCTCAAATCCGAAATCTTCAGGTTTTATGGTATAAAACTTTATATCGCCGTTTCTGATTTCGGCAACGGCTGTTTCGCCGCAGGCGCTTATTTCGTCAAGTCCGTCTTTTCCGTAAACGACAAGTGCGTCGGAAACGCCGAGCTTAACAAGAGCCTTTGCGATTTTTTCAACATATTCTATACTGAAAACGCCCAGAACCATATGATTGGCGTGTCCGGGATTTGAAAGCGGACCGAGAATATTGAACACTGTGCGTATACCGATTTTCTTTCTTACCGGGCCGACAAAGCGCATGGCAATGTGATATTTCTGAGCGAAAAGAAACGCTGTGTTGTTTTCACTGAGACTTTTCTGCATAACTTCGGGCGCACAGTCTATTTTAACGCCGAGCGCCTCAAGACAGTCGGCAGTACCGCATTTTGACGATGCGGCTCTGTTGCCGTGCTTTGCGATTTTAACGCCTGCCGCGGCAGCGACAAAAGATGCGGTCGTTGATATGTTAAAGGAATTGGATTTGTCTCCGCCCGTGCCGACAATATCGAGCGCGTCACCGCAGGTATCAAAGAAAACAGCCTTTGAACGCATACCGTCCGCGCAGCCCGCGATTTCATTGTCTGTTTCACCTTTCATTGCGAGTGCTGTAAGAAAAGCCGAGATAAGCACGGGATCGCATTCTTCGCTCATCATTTCAGACACGGCTGTTTTTGCCTCGTCATAGGAAAGATCCTTTTTTTCCGAAAGTTTTGCAAGAAGTTCCTTAATCATTGCTGTTTCCTCCTAAAAAATTGTTTATGATTGTTTTCCCGTCGGGAGTCATTATTGATTCGGGATGGAACTGAAGTCCCCAAATCGGAAGTTCCCTATGCCGCACCGCCATGATTTCGCCGTCTGCGGTTTGTGCGATTATTTTCAGACAGGGCGGAATTGTTTCGGGCAGCGCAGCAAGGGAGTGATACCGTGCCACCGTGATTTTTTCGGGCAGATTTTCAAAAATCTCATCCGTATTGTCTATCTTTGCAACGCTCTGCTTACCGTGCATAAGTTCCTTCGCGTAACTTACCGTCGCGCCGAATG
>CANPXD010000025.1 GCA_947585615.1 uncultured Clostridia bacterium | reverse complement strand
TTTGCTTATAAAACCTTTGACATGGCATACAAATCCTGATATTCGCCTCGGGCATTTTTCCAGCGTTTAGTCAGAAGGCCATCTATTTGAAAGCCCAGAGCCAAGTATAGCCGCAAGGCCCGTAGATTGGTGGAATCCGTCAGCAGTTCCATCACTTCCACACCATGCGCCTTGGCCCACGCCATACATACCTCCATCATATGCCTGCCCAGCCCCATGCTCCAATACGCCTTTGCCACGGAGACGGCGATACTTCCTAGATGGCGAACCCGGGCCTTGCGTGTGGCGAACATCACTGAGCAGATGCCTACCAGCTCACCTGCGGGGGTGAAGGCGAACAGGTACAGACAGCCATCATCACCCACGGTGTCTTCCAGATACCCGGCTTCGTCCTCCACACTGTACTGCCGGGCATATTCGCCGGGTAGCCATGTGCCGTATTCTGTTTCCAGCGCACTACGTTCAATAAAGTCAATTTCCTTTTGAGCATCCTCGGCACGGGCATTTCGCAGCAGAAACCGTTGCCCATTCGCCGTGTACTCTCCTTTGTAAACCGCCATGATATTTCCCTCTCTGGATTGTCCCTGCGCGAACAAACCGCAAAGCGATTTATTCGGTTGACATAAAATATTGATTTTTCAGTCTGTACTGACAAAAATTATACCATATTCATTATAGAAAAGCAATCCGCATTTTGCCCCGTTCCTCCTATCCAGACCGTCAAGGGTGCGGTCAAGAAAATCCACCTATTACGCCTGTATCAACCAAACAAAGCATACCTCTGTTCCTTGAAAAACCAACGCAAGGAACTGATAGAAGCGATTGAGAAGGGCATTTTTGGCGATACGATGGCACAACAGATGCAAGACTTGAAAGCCGGTCGATGGCCGCTGAAGAAAAGAAACCGGAGACTGTTCGCTGTCTCGGGTTTCTTTTTTACTAAAGTGTTCGCAAAGGCGAGACGTATGATAAAGAATTTTTAATGTCTTGAAACCAAGTTTAACGGCATGCTATAATCTTTGCATAATGGAATAACAGCGTATAGCGATTCTGAAAAAGGGAGGTAATCAATCGTGATTAATATTTTGCTGGAAGGATATGATATAGCGCCGGTGCTGTCATTCAGCTGGCGGAATATCATTTGTCGCCTGATGAAGATTATTCTGAATTCCAATATTTTAACGGGCTTCCATACTTAAAGGATTTTTATGTAGCAGTGCGTTACGAAGGTACAGATATACAAAATGATGCGATTCAGCGTGTGCTGAAAGAAAGGGGAAAAACTGTATATGCAACCGCACTTAGGTCCGGAGCGATACTTGTTGATAACGGCAGCGTAAAATTGATTGGAAATGTTAAAATATTCAACAAATAAAAAATATGAATCGTAAACTTTTTTATGATAAAATGCGACAGGTGCGGAAATTTTTATAAACAGGTCAAAACGACAAAAGTTCACGGTATCCGTTTACCCTGGATTCATCATGAATTCATTCGGTAAAATGAGGTGTGGCGGAGGTGCTGAATATGATATTAAAATCTAATAATAACAAAAATTCATCAGACACGTATCCTGTTCGGAAAATATACGGTTTTGAGGATTTTGATGCGGTTTATGTTGACAGCTCAGATCAATATCGGCAAAAGGAATATAACAGAATTTTGAATGCCGAACACAATAAAAGTATTCATTTATGGTCGTGGAAAAACGACAAGGCAGTCGCGGAACTTGCCGTTCTCTGTGGAGATAAAGAGCTTGGAAAATTTTCTGTAAAAGCATCAGATTTAAAAGGGAATTCGGGTGTTATACCGTCCTCAAACGTTAAGCTTTCATTTGTAAAAGAGGTTAAGGCGTATACAGGTCACGCCGGTTGGTATGCCAATAATCCCCTTGGCATAATGCCAAGAGGTGAAAGAGAGTACTTCCCGGAAGTGATTTATTCTGACGAGCCTGTTTTTGTGGGTAAAAACAATTTTCAGCTTGTATGGGCAGAATTCAGTATACCCAAGGATACATTATCCGGAATTTATCACGGAAAAATCACGGTTTCTGCCGAAAAAACAGACAAAACCGTCAATCTTGATTATTTTATTGAGGTGTTGGATATAACGATGCCTGACGTCGAAAATTATCTGTTTGATGTGGAATACTGGAGTCATCCCTATAATGTTGCATATTATTATGATGTTGAACCTTTTTCGGAAGAACATTTAAAACTATTAAAACAGCATATGACTGTTTATAAAAATCTTGGAGGCCACGCAGTTACCGCGAGTATTGTTGAAGAGGCTTGGGGAGGGCAGACATACGGATTTGACAGAGAAGTTCACTATCCTTCTATGATTAAGTGGATAAAAACGGCTTCCGGTGAATGGAAATTTGATTATACGCACTTTGATAAATGGATACAGTTAAATAAAAGTATCGGTATAGCCGATAAAATTATTTGCTACAGTATGTTACCTTGGAATAATGTTATAAGATATTATGACGAATCAAAGAAAAAGGAATTGAAAATAACGGTCAATCCAGCCGTCAAAGAAAAGTATAACAAGGTGTGGAAGCCATTTCTGAAAGCATTTATTGCGCACCTTGATGAAAGAAATTGGTTTGATAATACATATATTGGATTTGATGAGCGCCGCAATATGGAAACGGCACTCGATTTAATTTCCGCTGTTAGAAATAAGGATGGGCATACTCTTAAAATATCGGCGTCTTTTAATGATTTTAAGCATAATGAAGCTGTCTTTAACAGGCTCGATTATGCTTCTGTAGGACTTCAGCAGGTCAGAGATAATTTGCAAGAATTTAAGAAACAGGTGCAATTAAGAAGAAATAACGGGCAGGAAACGACGTTGTATACGGCAACAGAGCATATTCCAAACAGCTTTACCAAATCCATTCCCGTTGAAAGCTACTGGACGATACTGTTTGCCGGTTCGTTAAATGCTACAGGATTTTTAAGGTGGGCATATGACGCGTGGGTTGCAGAGCCGTTAGCGGAATCAACTCACTGGTCTTTTCCTGCAGGAGATTGCTTTCTTGTCTATCCGTCGTCAAAAGATGATAAAGAACCGGAAAGCAAATATTCTCTGCGCCTTGCAAAGCTTGACGAGGGAGTGCGCGATGTAAATAAACTGTATATTATGCGTGAAAGCACGCCCGAAATTTCCGAAAAAATCAAGGAATTGTTTTCTTCGGTTAAGGGCTGCGATGAAAACAGCTATGCGTATTATACCGTAAAAAAAACAAATATCTGGGGGCGCACCGCCAAATGGCTTACTGATTACGGAAAAAAAGAAATGCTAAATGATATGCGCGAAATTAAGCGGACAATCTATGAAATCTCAAAATTATATTGCAGTAGTATTGAAAAAAATAACGGGAATAGATTTGATTGACTCTTTTAAAATAATTTGATATAATCAAAATGTTAAAGGAATTTTTAAAGGAGTATTATACATCTCATGATTGTTATTCGCATTCGTAAGTAAAGCACAGTTGACCGAATTTTATTTTACGGTATAACTGTGCCTTTTTGCGTCTGCTTATAGCAAATGAGGTGTATTTTTATGTCTAAAAATCTAAAAAGAGGCAGCAGTCTGCCATATTCCGTTTCACAAAATTTTCTTACAAGCCGTTCACTTATTAACCGCCTGATTAAAATGACCGACATTAACAACGGTGATACCGTTCTTGAAATCGGAGCCGGAAAAGGGCACATTACAAGAGCGCTGAGCGGTTGCTGCAAAAATGTAATTTCTTATGAAATAGACAAAAAGCTGTACGAAAGGGTTAAAAACAGCTTTGCCGAGAATGTGTGTCTTTATAATACAGATTTTTTAAAATGCAGTCTTCCGAAAGAACCGTACAAGGTGTTTGCCAATATTCCGTTTTCAAGAACAACTGAAATTGTGCGCAAGCTGACTTCTGCCGATTCCCTTGCCGACGGAATATGGCTTGTAATGGAGCGAGGAGCGGCAAAACGCTTTTGCGGTATTCATCGCAGTAATCTGAATTCTTTAATGATAAAGCCGTTTTTTGAATCAAAAATTATTTATCACTTCAACAGAGCGGATTTTCATCCTTCTCCGAACACGGATGTTGTGCTGCTCCAATTAAAGCGCAAAGATAATTTTGATATGAATCCGTCGCAGAGACGCGATTTTTATGCCTTTTTGTCTCACAGTCTGAAATACGGGTTGTTCGGCTCACACGCTTTGCTGACCAAAAAACAGATTTCAACAGCGCTCAGGCTTGCTGAATTGCCGCAGATATATCCTTCGGGAGACGTTATGTATGTTCAATGGCTCTGCCTTTTTCGGTGCTGGCTTAAGTACGGAAAAAATCTGTAAAGCGATTGCTTTCATAAAATATAATATATCTTTGATTAGGAAGAAGCGTTGCTTTACTGACGCTCAGCCGTCGTTTCGGTATTAGAAATTGCGTGGAGCATGGTGTAAAAATATATAAAAAAAGGAACAGAGTGAACTGTTCCTTTCGTGGCGGAGAGGATGGGATTCGAACCCATGTGGCTTTTGGCCAAACGGTTTTCAAGACCGCCTCGTTATGACCGCTTCGATACCTCTCCGTATCTGCTCGAATATATTATCATAACAAAAAAATCTTGTCAATACTTTTTTATAATAAGATGTTCATTATGTAAGCCTTAGAAAAAAAAGAAAGCCGCTGTGAAGCGGCTCCCTTTATTTCATTCTGCCTGTTCGTTAAGCTTAGCAAAGCATTCACTGCAGTAAACAGGACGGTCGTTTTTGGGTTCAAAAGGAACCTTGCATTCCGCTCCGCAGCTTGCACAAACAGCATCGTGCATTTCTCTCGGACCTCTTGCCGCCGCTTTTCTTGCGGCACGGCAATCCTTGCATCTTTGCGGCTCGTTGACAAAGCCTTTTTCGGCATAAAACTCCTGTTCTCCGGATGTGAAAACAAATTCGTTTCCGCATTCCTTGCAAACTAAGGTCTTATCCTCATACATAAATTTTTACCTCTCTTTCATAAGTTGAGTTGCAGGTTATACCTGTGTCGTTCAGAAGGAAACTTCTTTCAGTTTCTTTCTAATGCGCTGTAAAGCGTTATCAACCGCCTTGGATGTTTTGCCAAGCCTTTCGGCGATTTCATGGTAACTGCAACCAACCATATGTAATCTCAAAACGTTATTTTCAAATTCAGAGAGTTCATTTTTAAGTTGCTGGGTCAGCATTGAAACGCTTTCCTGTGCAAGGAAAGAATCTTCGGCGCTGCGTGAAGAATTTTTGCTGTTTACAAATTCTTCTTCAAGGGGAACAACATTGTTCTGAGGAACATCCTTTTTTCTGCTCACCCGACGCAGAGCCGTCTGCATAGAATTGTTGATACAAATGCCGCAATAAGTGGCAAACGCCGTACCCTTACTGCCGTCAAACGACTTTACGGCAGCAAGCAAACCAATCATTCCCTCCTGAATAAGATCGTCCTTTTCAATAGGATAAGAAGAGGAAAATTTAGACGCTGCGGACTCAACGGCAGATCTGTATCGCGTGATAATGAGCGTTACTGCTTCATTATCTCCTTCTTTTGATAGTGAAAGAATTTCAGCTTCAGTTAAATCGTTTAACGTCTTCATTTTTCTTCACCTTTTTTACTATACACCAAAAAGTTCCATTAGTCAAGATTTATTTAATTAAGTCGATATTTGCGGTTTTGTTTATATAATTTGCACAATTTAATAAACGAAAAATAAATTTAATATAAACATTTGGCAGATTGCGATTCTAACATATTGTTTTAAACATTGAATCTGAATTCGACGATGTCTCCGTCCTTCATAACATATTCCTTGCCCTCGCTTCTCACCAGTCCCTTTTCTCTGCAGGCGGCGATTGTTTTGTTTTCCATCAAATCGTCAAAGGAGACAATTTCGGCTCTGATAAAACCGCGTTCAAAATCAGTGTGGATTTTTCCAGCAGCCTGCGGAGCCTTTGTTCCTTCTTTAATTGTCCATGCGCGTACCTCTTTCTTTCCTGCCGTAAGGAAAGAAATGAGCCCCAGCAGGCGGTAGCTTTTTTTGATAAGCCTGTCAAGCCCGCTGCTTTCAACCCCTAAATCGGCAAGAAACAATTCCTTGTCCTCCCGGTCAAGCGTCGCGATTTGTGCCTCCATTTCGGCGCATATGGGCAAGGTCTCAGCTTCCTCGGCTTTGGCGATTTCTTTGACTATATTAAAATTTTTGTTATCTTCAATGCCGTTTGCAAAATCTTCCTCGCTGAGATTGCAGGCGTAAATAACAGGTTTTATCGTCAGCAGGGAAATTTCTTTGAGATATTCGGCTTCGTCGTCTGCAATTTCAACTGCTCTTGCTGTTTTCCCTTTTTCCATTTCCGAATACAGTCTTTCGAGGAATTCCAGTTCATGAGCGATTGTTTTATCGCCTTTCATAGCCTTTTTTCTGCTGTCAATTCTTCTTAAAAGAATATCAAGGTCAGATAATATGAGTTCAAGGTTGATGGTTTCAATATCACGTGCAGGATCAATTGAGCCGTCAACGTGTGTTATATCATCGTTTTCAAAGCACCTTACAACGTGAATTACCGAGTCGACTTCGCGGATATGGCTGAGAAATTTGTTTCCGAGACCTTCTCCCTTTGATGCGCCTTTTACAAGTCCTGCAATGTCGACAAATTCTATCGTTGCAGGTGTAAATTTTTCGGGCTTGTAAATTTCGGCAAGCCTGTCCAGACGTTCATCGGGAACGTTGACCATTCCTACATTCGGCTCAATCGTACAGAACGGGTAGTTTGCGCTCTGAGCTCCTGCGTTTGTGATTGCATTGAAAAGCGTACTTTTTCCGACATTCGGAAGACCTACGATACCGAGTTTCATAATCTATCTCCTTATTTTTCAGCATAAAGCTGCTTGTTTTAGTTTGAATTCACTGAACCTAAGTATATAACAACTGTAATGATTTTACAAGAACAAAAATCTAAACCTTGACATCTATAAATAAAAATAATAAAATAGTTATTAAAATTTATGTGGATTTGTTATGGAGAGGATATTATGAAGCTTAATGGATCGCAAATTGTATTGGAGGTTCTAAAGGAGCAGGGCGTAGACACAGTGTTCGGTTACCCGGGCGGAACAATATTAAATATTTTTGATGAACTGTATAAATATGGCGATACGTTCAATCATATTCTGACAGCCCATGAACAGGGAGCATCTCATGCCGCAGACGGCTACAGCAGAGCAACCGGGAAAGTAGGCGTTTGTTTTGCGACTTCGGGGCCCGGTTCTACCAACCTTGTAACGGGAATAGCTACGGCGTATATGGATTCGATTCCGATGGTTGCCGTAACCTGTAATGTAGGTACGTCTCTTATTGGAAGAGACTCGTTTCAGGAGGTTGATATTAAGGGTATTACAATGCCGATAACAAAACATAATTTTATGGTAAGCTGTGTTGAAGAACTTGCCGATACGCTCAGAAATGCTTTCAGAATTGCGATAAGCGGCAGGAAAGGTCCTGTTCTTGTTGATATTCCAAAAGATATAACTGCCGCGGAGTGTGAATATTATCCTGCTCCGAAGCAACAGCCTGATACACCTGTTCAGCCAAAAACAGATTGTGTTGAAAGAGCACTCAAGCTTCTGAACAACTGTAAAAAACCGCTTATTTATCTCGGCGGAGGCGCTATTTCGGCAGACGCAAGCAGTGAGATCAGGGAGTTCGCCGAAAAACTTGACGCTCCTGTTGTTTCATCACTTATGGGTCTGGGCGCATTCAGCAACGGGCACGAGTTGTATGTGGGTCTTATCGGTATGCACGGAAGATTTGAGTCTAACAAGGCAGCCGCACAGTGTGACGTATTAATTACCTGCGGAGCGAGATTTTCCGACCGTGTTGCCGGGAACAGAACGAAATTTGCGCCCAAGGCAGATGTTTTACATATTGATATTGATCCGGCGGAGATGGATAAAAACGTATTCTCCAATTATCACCTGCGCGGTTCGCTCAAGGACATTTTGCCTATGCTGACAGAAAGGATAGACAAACAGTCCCACGAGGAGTGGAAAGCGGAAATCAATGCGTGGAAGAGACCGTTTATTCAAAATCAGATTGAGGATTATGTCAATCCGCAGCTTGTTATTGAGTCTGTCGACAGGCAGACTCCCGATGATACGATTATAGTTACCGACGTTGGTCAGCACCAGTTATGGGCGGCGCAGTTCTATAAATACAAAATTCCGCGTACACTCCTTACAAGCGGAGGACTCGGAACGATGGGATATTCTATGGGTGCGGCGATAGGCGCCGCGTACGGCAGACCGGACAGAAAGGTTGTGCTGTTTGCCGGTGACGGCGGCTTTCATATGAACCTCAACGAACTTACAACGATGTCATCTTATAATATTCCTGTAGTTATGATCGTGATGAACAACAAGGTGCTCGGTATGGTACGCCAGTGGCAGAAACTGTTTTACGGCAACAGATTTGCGGATACAGACCCGAACAGAAAAACGGATTTTGTTAAGGTAGCCGAGGCTTTCGGAGTTAAGGGTATGCGAATAAACAGCAACGATGAAATTGATTCGGTTATCGGGGAAGCGCTTTCACATAACGGTCCTGTTGTAATTGACTGCCGCATTTCGCCGGATTCAAACGTTTTGCCGATGATCCCTCCCGGCGGCTCGTCGGACGATATTATTGTTTCATTTTAAGGAGGTATTGCTATGTCTGAAAAATTGATTCTTTCTGTTCTTGTGGATAACCAAAGCGGTGTGCTTCAGCGTGTGGCAAGCCTTTTCAGCCGAAGAGGATATAATATAGAATCTCTAACGGTAAGCGAAACGGAGGATCCTGCATTTTCAAGAATGACTATTGTAACAAGCACGCAGAAAGAAATGTTCCGACAGATCGAAATGCAGTTAATAAAGCTTGAAATCGTTAAAAAGGTTGCGATACTCAGCCATGAAAATTCGGTTTCATCTGAGCTTTTGCTGATAAAGGTTCGCGCGAAGGGGATAGAAAAGAAAAATGCGCTTCTTGAAGTGAACCGCAGATTCGGCGCAAGAATTGTTGACGTTACGCTGGAGAGCTTTACTCTTGAGCTTACCGGTCGTTCCGAAGCTATTGACGAGTTTATAAGCGTAATTTCCGATTTTGGAATTATAGAACTTGCACGCACAGGTGTTACCTCTCTTGAGCGCGGCGCTGATTCCTTTTCAGAGGATATTTAATACTTTTATGAAATCAGGTGATTATATGGGAATGACTATGACACAGAAAATCCTGGCCGCTCATGCCGGTCTTGATTCGGTTGAAGAGGGTCAGTTGATTGAGGCGAAACTTGATATGGTTCTCGGGAATGATGTTACGTCTCCCGTTGCCATAAATGAAATGAACAAATCAGGGAAAAACACTGTGTTCGACAATACAAAAATTTCCCTTGTTATGGATCATTTTACACCGAACAAAGATATACAGTCTGCTGAAAACTGTAAACAGGTGCGCGAATTTGCAAAGGCACACGGCATTCTGCATTATTATGATGTCGGCGATATGGGAATTGAGCATGCGCTTCTTCCTGAAAAGGGAATTGTTACCTGCGGAGACTGCGTTATCGGCGCTGACAGTCACACTTGTACTTACGGTGCTCTCGGTGCGTTTTCCACAGGCGTAGGCTCGACCGATATGGCGGCAGGTATGATTTCCGGCAAGGCGTGGTTTAAAGTTCCCGGCGCAATCAAGGTTGTTGTTACGGGTGAAAAAGCACCATATATCAGCGGAAAGGACGTAATACTCCATATTATCGGAATTCTCGGAGTTGACGGAGCGCTGTATAAGAGCCTTGAATTTACAGGAAGCGGCATAAAAAATCTCTCGATGGATGACCGTCTCTGCATATCAAATATGGCAATTGAGTGCGGCGCTAAAAACGGAATATTCCCCGTTGACAGTGTTACTCTTGAATATGTAAAGGGACGTTCTCTGCGTGAGTATAAAATATTTGAGGCAGACGCGGACGCTGATTACGAAAGAGAAATCACCGTGGATTTAAGTACGCTGCGCCCGACTGTCGCGTTTCCGCATCTTCCCGAAAATACCAAAACGATTGATGAGGTGCCGGAAATCAGAATTGATCAGGTTGTTATCGGTTCATGCACAAACGGCAGAATGGAGGATATGCGCACGGCGGCGGCGATTCTCAAAGGACGAAAAGTTGCAAAGGGTGTGCGCGTAATTGTCATCCCCGCAACACAGAAAATTTATCTTGACTGCATCAAAGAGGGGCTTACCGAAATATTCATTGAGGCAGGAGCGGTTGTCTCAACGCCGACCTGCGGACCGTGTCTCGGCGGACATATGGGAATACTTGCCAAGGGAGAAAAAGCCGTATCGACTTCTAACCGAAATTTTGTAGGCCGTATGGGGCATACCGAGTCAGAAATATATCTTGCTTCTCCGGCAGTTGCGGCAGCTTCTGCCGTAGCAGGCTATATCGCCGATCCGGCAAGCATACAGGAGGTTGCTTATGAAAGCTAAGGGTACAGTACATAAATTCGGCAGCAATGTTGATACAGATGTTATCATTCCTGCCAGATACCTCAACAAAAGTGATGAAGCGTGGCTTGCGTCGCACTGTATGGAGGATATTGACAGCGAATTTGTCAATAAGGTTAAAAAAGGAGATATTATGGTTGCCGAGGCAAATTTCGGCTGCGGTTCTTCACGAGAGCATGCTCCGATTGCAATAAAGGCAAGCGGTATTTCCTGTGTGATTGCTTCAACCTTTGCCCGTATATTTTACAGAAACGCCATTAATATCGGACTTGCAATCCTTGAATGCGACGAGGCGGCAAGGGAAATCAGCGACGGCGATGAGGTTGAGGTGGATTTTGACAGCGGAGTGATATTCAATTGTACAACAGGAAAAAGCTATAAGGCTCAGCCGTTTCCTCCTTTTATTCAGGATATTATTTCAAAAGGCGGTCTTATGAAGGCAATAGGCTGATTTTCTCAGGCATTTACTTTTGGTGGTGAAAACATGGTATTGATTATTGATTCTGGATTACTTAATAAATGCGGCTGCGGTTCATCGGAATACTGGTTTTCCTATATTGATTATTCGGTAAAGAATATTCGTGACCTTGATACGGGAAATAAGCCCGACGATATGGGTCAGACCGCATACTTTGTTTCAATCGGACTCATTCCGTTTATAACTATCAGCAATGAGGAAATTATTCGCGCATTTCTCAGGGAAAGGGCGAATAAAAAGCTTAAAGCAATTCTTGAAAATATAAACGGGGATAAATTCATTGAGGCGTTTTGGAAGTATTTTAACGCCTATCCTGAACTGCATGACGGACTTAATGAATTTTCAAGTGAATATTCCAAAAAGAGAGTTGCCGCGTGGTGCGAGGAAAACAATATCAGCTACAGGATTGAAGCCTGACTGCACGGTCCGAATAATTCGATTGTGAGGTGAGATCTTGGATATAACAAATAACTCCGAGCATGAATTTACTTCCATAAAGGAAATTCTGGACAGCAAGGGGATTTATACGGGTCTCACAATGGGCTCGTCCATGGAACCTCTTATTCATCAGCAAAAGGACAATATAATTGTTGTTAAAACTTCGGAAAGACTGAAAAAGTACGATATTCCCGTTTATCTCACGAAGAACGGTAAATATGTTATGCACCGTGTTATTGAAGTTTTTGACGATCACTATATAATAGTGGGGGATAATCTTTTGACCCGGGAATATATTACCGATGATATGATAACCGGGAAACTTGTCGGTTTTTATAAAAACGGAAAAAAATACATAGACCTTGAAAAGAACAAAGCGTATATTTTGTATTCAAAGATATGGGTTGCGCTTTTGCCTGTAAGACCGCTTTTTCTGTTTGTCAGGAGAGCGCTTGGATGGATAAAAAGGCATATTTTCAAACGGGGTAATTGATTTGTCGGATAATCATTCAAAAAGAAGAATTAAAAAATCTGACGCCGTTATCATTAAATGGCTTCTCTCAATCGGAAAAAGTCAGCTTGGAAAAATCTGCGTTCTGATTACAACAAACGCCTTAGGTGCGTCTCTTGCAATTCTTTACGCAAATTTTTCCAAAAAAATTATCGACGGCGCAACAGTTAATAAAGATATTCATTATGTTATTAAATATGCCGTTGCTCTCTTTTTGCTTATTATGCTTCAACTTTTGCTGAATCTGATAGGCAGCAGTTTTGTTGAAAGATGCAAGGGCAGGCTTGAGATGATATTCAAGCATCATATGCTAACGGAAATCATGAAAAAGGATTATTCCAGAATTGCGGCATATCATACAGGCGAACTGCAAAACAGAATTTTTAACGATGTGAGCGTTGTTACGGACGGTATTTCCACAATCGTTCCGAGTCTCATATTCTTTCTTGTTAAAATCATATGCGCTTTTTCGTATCTTGCTTATATTGATAAAATCTTCGCATTTGCGTTTCTTGCTGCCGGGGTTATGCTCTTTGCGGTGATGCGTATGTTCAGAAATTCTTTGAAAAAGCTTCATAAGATTGTTCAGGAAACCGAGGGCAAAACGCGCTCTTTTTTTCAGGAGGCAATAATCAATCTGCTTGTTGTTAAATCCTTTGCTGTTGAGGGCAGAATAACAAAGGAGGAGCAGGCGCTTCAGAAGGAAAATTATAAGGCGAAAATGAAGCGCAGGCTTGTCGTTATTATAGCAAACGGCGGTATGAACACGCTTTTCAGCTTAGGATATGTGTTTGCTTTAACATTCGGCGCTGTGAGACTTCTGAACGGAATGATGACATATGGCACGGTTACTGCTATGCTGCAGCTTGTAAATCAGATACAGGCGCCGTTTGCAAATCTTTCGTCCATACTTCCAAAATATTATTCTCTTATAGCATCAGGTGAAAGACTGTATGAAATATGCAGCCTTCCCGATGAGGAAAAGCTGAACACGAAGCCGGTAGATATTGAAGAAACCTACAAAAATTTAAAATCAATTTGCTTTGAAAATATTTCATTTAAATATGACAGAGACATTATTCTCGACAATACATCGCTGACTGTAAATAAAGGAGACTTTGTTGCCGTTACCGGTATTTCGGGAATAGGGAAGAGTACACTGCTCAAGCTTCTCCTCGGCGTATTTAAGGTCAATACGGGGCAAATCAGTCTCCATTTAACGGATAAAACAATTCCTGCAGACAAACAGACGCGCAGATTGTTTTCCTATGTTCCTCAGGGGAATATGCTTCTTTCGGGAACAATAAGGGATAATCTTACCTTTATCAACAGCGATGTAACGGACGAAGAAATAGAGGAGGCAATCCGCATTTCCTGCGCCAAGCAATTTATAGACGAGCTTCCGCTCGGCTTAGAAACGGTTATCGGCGAAAAGGGTCTCGGACTTTCGGAGGGGCAAATTCAGCGTCTTGCCATTGCCAGATCAATTCTTTCCAAATCGCCTGTTCTTTTGCTTGATGAGGCGACCTCGGCGCTTGATGAGGAAACCGAAAAAGAATTTTTGACAAATTTAAAGGAAATGAAAGACGTTACCTGTATAATCGTAAGTCATAAAAAGGCAGCTCTTGAAATATGCAACAAATGTGTGCAGATTATCAATTCAAAAATAATAAGTGAGGGGAAGTAAATGTTGCTGACTAAATACGGTGAAACGCTCAACAGGAAAAATCCGTTGAGCGAATATCCAAGACCGCAGTTTGTAAGAGACAGTTATATCAATCTTAACGGCGAATGGCTGTGCGAGTTCACAAAAAGCAAGTCTTTGCCTGAAAGTTTTACCCGGAGCATTATTGTACCGTTTTCTCCAGAAACGCCGCTTTCCGGTGTAAACCGTATGCTTATGCCTGATGAATACCTTCACTATAAGAAGGAATTTGAACTGCCCGATGGATTTAATAAAGGCAGAGTTTTTGTGAATTTCGGAGCTGTTGACCAGATTGCGACGGTATATCTGAACGGTGTGGAGGCAGGATCTCATAAAGGTGGATACACACCTTTTACAGTCGAACTTACCGACTATATAAAGCCCGGTAAAAATATTCTTAATGTCACTGTTGCAGATTATTCAGACACGAAGGAATATTCAAGAGGAAAGCAAAAGATCAGCCGAGGCGGTGTCTGGTATACGCCGCAGAGCGGAATTTGGCAGACTGTCTGGCTTGAAAGCACTCCGAAAGAATTTCTCAGAAGTGTAAAAATCACGCCTGATTTTGATAACGAAGAAGTTCATTTTGAGTTTTTCGGAACGCAGGATGTCCTTACTTCGATTTATGACGGAGACGAGCTTATTGCTCAAACCAATGAAAAAAATATCAAAATACCTGATTTTAAACCATGGTCTCCTGAAAATCCGTTCCTGTATAAGGTAAAGTTCTCTGCTTGCGGAGAGAGTATTCAATCGTATTTCGGTATGCGTAAATTTTCTGTCGGAACAGACAGGAGCGGGATCAGAAGACTCTTTTTGAACAATGCGCCGTATTTCCACAACGGACTTCTTGATCAGGGGTATTATCCGGACGGCTATCTTACACCTCCGAGCAACAAGGCTATGGAGGATGATGTTCTAAAAATGAAGGAGCTTGGCTTCAATATGCTTCGCAAGCATATTAAAATTGAGCCTTTGCTCTGGTATCATTACTGCGATGTGAACGGAATTCTTGTATGGCAGGATATGGTAAACGGAGGCGGAAAGTACAGTATGTTTACCGTCGGCGCTGCGCCTTTTGTTGGAATAAAACTCGATGATTCAAATTATAAGCTTTTCAGCAGAACAGACAAGGAATGCCGTGAGCTTTATTATGAGGAACTTCAGGAAATCGTTAGTCATCTTTACAACTGTCCCTGTATTGCTATGTGGGTACCATTTAATGAGGGCTGGGGACAGTTCGATTCCGCAAAGGCGTATGATATGCTTAAAGATCTTGATCCGTCAAGAACAGTCGATTCAGCTTCAGGCTGGCACGATCAGGGCAAATCGGATGTTGTTTCCAAGCACATCTATTTTACGCCGATAAAGGTAAAGACGAGCGACAGACCATATGTGCTTTCGGAATTCGGCGGATATTCCCAAAGAGTTGACGGGCATACATTTAATAATAAAATGTTTGGCTATAAGGTGTATAAAACAAAACAGAGTCTCACCAAGGCATATAAGAAGCTTTTTGAAAATACGATTATTCCCCAGATTAAGGACGGTCTTTCGGCAACGGTATATACGCAGGTAACCGATGTTGAGGATGAACTTAACGGGATACTTACATATGACCGCATGGTCACGAAGCTCGATGAAAACACGGTTAGGGAAATCAACAGAAAGGTTAAGTTGTAATGAACGTAAATGATACAAACGGCAGTATAAAAGCTGTTATTAAAACAAATATGGGGGATATGGAGTTTATCCTTTTCCGGGAAATTGCGCCAAAGGCAGTTGAGAATTTTACAAAGCACGCAAAAAGCGGATATTACGATGGTCTGATTTTTCACCGTGTTATCAAGGACTTTATGATACAGGGCGGCGATCCGACCGGAACAGGCTATGGTGGTGAATCCATATTCGGCGAAAGCTTTGAGGACGAGTTTTCTGTTGAAGCCCGTAATTACTACGGTGCGCTTTCAATGGCAAATTCCGGACCGAACACAAACGGAAGTCAGTTTTTCATCGTTCAGGCTTCCGAGGTTTCAGACAGCCTTTTAAAGCAGATGGAGCAGCTTAAAGACCGCGGCTTTCCGGAGGAGGTTATTGATACCTATAGGAGCGTCGGCGGAACGCCTTGGCTTGATTTTCATCATACCGTTTTCGGCAGACTTATCAACGGCAGCGATGTCCTTAATTCAATAGCTTCAGTGAAATGCGGACTTAATGACAAGCCGGTGCAAGATGTTGTGATAAATGGAATAGAAGTTATAGAATAAATAACAGATTATATCTTGTCGGACTTTTTCTGAAAATGAAAAAGTCCGATTTTTTAGTACGCAAGATGCCTAAATATTAAATAATTATTAAATACAATTTGTAATATTAAATTTAATTATTTGTATTATTTTTTGCCTATTTGTATTGACACACCGATTTTAATATTGTATCATAGGTTGAAATATTTTATTATAGCGGAGAAGTGTTGTGGATAGAATAATTGATAAAATCCTGAAAAAGAAAAGAATGGTTGTCATTATTTTTGTAATTGCGGCTGTTCTGGGAACAATCTGTATACCTTTTGTCCGTGTAAATTACAATATGGTTGATTATCTTCCCGACGACGCTGTGTCAACAAAGGCTCTTTCAAATATGGAAGCGGAATTTGTTCAGACCGTTCCTAATGCGAAAGCGATGATTAAAAATGTTTCTGTAAACGAGGCACTTGAATACAAGCAAAAAATTGCCGCCGTTGACGGCGTTGAATTGGTTATGTGGCTTGACGATGTGTGCGATGTGAAAATGCCGCTGCAGGTGCTCGACAAAAGTCTCGTATCAGGATATTATCTTGACAATACCGCTCTTATTCAGATTGCCATTGTAGGCGGAAAAGAAGTTGAAGCTGTTCATGAAATTCTCGATATTATCGGAGAGGATAACAGCCTTTCGGGTGACGCGGTAGACTCAGCGCAAAGTCAGGAAATGTCCGAAGCGGAATCAATTAAGTCAATCGCCTGTCTGGTGCCTGTTCTTATATTAATTCTCATATTTTCAACAACACATTGGTTTGAACCTGTTTTGTATCTCACCGCTATAGGAATTTCGGTTTTGATTAATATGGGAACAAACCTGATTTTTGACGATGTGTCCTACATAACCTATTCAATCAGTCCAATTTTGCAGATGGCTGTAAGCCTTGATTATGCCATTTTTTTACTGCATCGCTTTGAGCGTTTCAGGGATACTGAAGCAGATGATGAAACCGCTATGAAAAAGGCGATGAAGGTGGCCTTTAAATCTATTATCGCGAGTGCGTCTACAACTGCATTTGGATTTTTGGCACTCACCTTTATGAATTTTAAAATAGGCTTTGATCTTGGTATCAACCTTGTAAAAGGCATTGTTATCAGTTTTATCTGCGTTGTCGTATTTATGCCGTGCCTCACGCTCTGCACGCTCAAAGTTCTTGATAAAACAAAGCACAGGTCTTTCATTCCTAATTTTAAACATATCGGGAATATTGTATGCAAGGTAAATATACCTGTTCTTGTTTTAGTGCTGCTTCTTATAGTGCCGAGCTTTGTCGCGCAGAACAGCAACGATTTTATATATGGAACAAGCGGCTGGTCGACCGAGTCGCGAAGTGCGCTTGATACGCAAAAAATCAACGATAAATTCGGCGAATCAACAAACCTGGTTCTTCTTGTTCCAAAAGGCGATGTTGCTAAAGAAAAGGAACTTTGCACTGAGCTTTCAGGCAATAAATATGTAACAAGTGTTATGGCTTATGCAACAACGGTCGGTAATGTTATTCCTCCCGGGTATCTTGACAAAGCAATAACATCACAGTTTTATTCCGAGCATTATGCAAGAATAATCCTTTATGTTGCCACACCGGCTGAAAGCGCGTCAGCTTTTGAATGTGTTGAACAGGTCAGGGAAGTTGCGCGTGAATACTACGGCGATGATGTTCTGACCTGCGGTCAGAGTGCCAATACATACGATATTAAAGATGTCGTTACATCGGATTCAACGAGAATCAATCTAATCAACATTCTTGCGATAGGACTGATTCTGCTTCTTACCTTCAAATCCCTCTCACTTCCCGTAATGCTGATTATGACGATTGAAACCTCTATATGGATTAATCTCGCGATACCGTACTTCACCGGTTCAACGCTTGGTTATATAGGTTATCTCGTTATGACAACGGTGCAGCTTGGCGCTACGGTGGATTATGCGATACTGTTTACCGATAATTATTTGAACAACAGAAAAATCATGCCGGCAAGAGAAGCTGTTTCGGTCACACTCAACAGTTGCATTTTCTCAATTCTGGTTTCCGCGTCAATTCTTATTTCGGCAGGCTTGTGCCTGAAAATCATTTCTTCAAACGGAGTCATTGTCCAGCTTGGCAATCTGCTTGCCAGAGGAACTTCATTTTCTCTTCTTCTTGTAGTATTTTTCCTGCCGGCAATGCTTATTGTATTTGATAAAGTTGTAGAAAAAACAACTGCAAAAACTGATTTTTATAAGGGGAAAAAAGATGAAAAAAACAAGTAAATTATTTTGTATGCTTCTTGCAATGATTATTACCCTGTCTGTTGTTGCCGTTCCTATTTTTGCTGATAATAATGATACAGATATGAATAACGATTCCGTCAAAAGCAATTCTGCGGCAATAATTGATTCAAAGGATGAGGTTGTTTATGCGACACTCGATTACAACGGTGAAACGATTGAGGCTTATGTAGTCAATATTCTTGACGTTGCAAGTTCCGGATTGTTTACGGATTTCGGTACTTATGCTTCTGTTGAAAACCTTACAACGACGGATGCGGTTAAATATAAAAATGATGCGGTCACCGGATATGCCGAGCAGGGAAAATTCTATTATCAGGGCAATATCGATTACGCAAAACTCCCGTGGAATATAGACATTACCTATACGCTTGACGGCAATGAAATCCTTGCGGATAATTTAAGCGGCGCAAGCGGAAGACTCGGAATTAATATAAAAACAAGCAAGGCGCCTAATATAGATTCAACTTTTTATGACCATTACATTCTTCAGATGTCCGTAACTCTTGCGACCTCCAAGTGTGACAACATTGCGGCAGAGGGAGCAACCATTGCAAATTCGGGTACTGATAAGCTTGTTACAATTACCGCTCTTCCGGGCAAGGACAGTGACAATACGGTCACAGCGGATGTTCAGAATTTCTCGATGGCAGGTATAAGTATAAATGCAGTTCCGTACAATATGAACATTGATATGCCTGATACAAGCGAAATGACAGGGCAGTTTTCAACGCTTTCAGACGGAATCGCTCAGCTTGACGGCGGTGTTGCAATGCTGAAAGAAGGCGCGGCACAGTTTGCCGATGGCCAGGTGCTTATATCAGAAGGCTCCATAGAAATAATGGATGGTCTTGAACAGCTCAATTTAGCGTCAGACACAATCGTTCAGGGTTCAAAGGAAATCAGGGAAGCGCTTGCTTTGATCTCCGAAACGATTAACGAATCGCTTACCGATGATGATATTCAGGAAATTCAGGATTTGTATGAGGAACTTGAAAATTTAAATGAAATCCTCAAAGATGTTCCCGCTGTTCTGGAGGGTATGAACTCGGCTTCAACCGCTCTGTTCAATGCGCTGAAAATCGCTATTGACGCCATTCCCGACGAAGAGTTGACTAATGAGGAAATACGAGAACTTTATGATGCAAATCCCGGCTCATCCGCTCTGAATACTCTTGTTCGGACATATTACGCTGCACAGACGGTTAAAACAACTTTTGAAGCGCTCGGTCCCGCTCTTGAATCGTCAAATGAAAGCATGGCGGCAACAATGAGAATCCTTTCAAGTGAAATTGAGACGCTGACAAAACAGGCTGATGAGTTGCTGCAGAATCAGGAAATGATTGATCAGCTCAAAATGCTGAGAGAAGGATTACAGCTTTTAGCCGAAAATTATAAAGACTTTGATGCGGGAATCGTTCAGTTTACCAATGGCGTTTCTATGCTTGCCGATAATTATCCCGATTTTGACGCCGGACTTTCAGATGCCGCTGACGGCTTTTCGCAGCTTAAGGACGGTATTGACGCTTTGAACGCCGGCTCACATCAGCTTTATAACGGCACAAAGGATTTACCGCAGATTGTTGAAAACGCAATTAATTCCATGACCGCTGAGTATGACCACTCTGATTTCTCTCCTGTTTCTTACACAAGCGAGAAAAATACAAATATCGGAAGCGTTCAGTTTGTATTTTCGACCAATCCCATAGCCGAACCCCCTGTTGAAGCAACTGAAGATGAAAACGATAAAGAACTTACCATAATCGATCGTATTGTTAATTTGTTCAAGAAAATATTCGGTAAGGAGGATAAATAATGAAAAAGTTTAAAACTGCTTTTTTCCTGTTTCTTTCTTTGACACTGGTTGTAACAATTTTACCTTCGGGTCTGCTGTCAACAAAGGCCGCCCTTTCAACAGGTGATTATGAATTTTCTCTAACTGCCGAGGGCAAAGCGGTTGTGACAGGTTACAACGGTAAGGAAACGGAGATTGATATTCCTTCAATTTTGGAGTTGGATGGAAACAGGTATGAGGTTATTTCCGTTAATTTGTCCATTTATGATGAAGTTGACGTTACGAAAATAACAATTCCGTCCACCGTAACTATTCTTGAAAATATAACGGATTTGAATGTAAATCATAATACTTTGAAAGAAATAACCGTTGCCGAGGATAACGAAAGCTATTCTTCTCAGAACGGAGTCCTTTTTGACAAAGACAAAACAACGCTTTATCTTTTCCCCAATGCGGCGTCAAATATGATTTACTCAATTCCGGATACCGTAGAAACAATATATAACTATGCCTTTTCCGGTAATTCAAGCCTTGGTATTATTAATTTTGCCGACAGTGTAACTGAAATAGGTATCGGTGCTTTTTCTGATTGCACACGAATTGCCAATCTTTCTTTCAACGATCAGCTTACAACAATCGGTACAAATGCTTTTAACGGTTGTTCAAATCTTATGTTGGTATCTATTCCGAAAAGCGTTCAGAATATCGGTCTTGCTGTTTTCAGAAATTGCAGCAAGCTTATGAATATTAATGTTGATGACGAAAACACAGATTATGCAAGTGAATCAGGCGTGCTTTACGGACTTTCAAATAACGGCAACAAAACAGAGCTTATAGCGTATCCTGCGGCTAAAAATGATAAGTCATTCACGATTCCCGATGATGTTATTGCTGTTGTTTCCTATGCGTTTTACGGCGCTAAAAATTTACAGAGTATAAATATGGGTACAATTCTTACTGATATTCGTTCCTATGCGTTTTCGGACTGTTCTTCACTGAACTCTGTAAC
This sequence comes from uncultured Clostridia bacterium, assembly GCA_947585615.1. Taxonomy (GTDB): domain Bacteria; phylum Bacillota; class Clostridia; order Oscillospirales; family Acutalibacteraceae; genus Eubacterium_R. The sequence goes on along the minus strand of CANPXD010000025.1, from coordinate 4,324 downwards.
AATCGGAGCAGGTGTTTCTAATATAGGAACTTGCGCGTTCCTGAATTGTGCTTCGCTGAAGAGCATTCGTATCGGAAACAACGTGAATTCAATAGGCGATCACGCGCTTGGATATTATTACGTCGCTGAATCCGATGAATATAAGTTGTATGAGGATTTTGTTATTTACACTCCTGCAAATACAGCCGCTTATCAGTATGCCTACAACAATAATATAAATCTTGTTGCCGACGGAGAGTGCAGCCATATTTATTCGGCTATTTATGATATTGTAACTCCGACTTGTACGGAAGAGGGATATACTGAATATGTCTGCACCTATTGCGGCGCACGGTTCAAACGCGCCTTTGTGGAACCTACGGGACACAATGAGAGCGACTGGATTATAGATAAGGAGCCTACCTACACATCTACAGGTCAGCGGCATAAGGTCTGCAATGTCTGCAACGAAATTACCGTAACGGAAGTAATACCGATGCTTAAGAATACTATTGAAGATTGCCTTATAACGCTCAGTTCAACGACCGTAACAGAAACGGGTTCGGAAATTATGCCTAAGGTTACGGTAATGTTTAATGGTAAAAGATTACAGGAGGGAACAGATTACGAACTTTCCTATTCATCAAATGTTAAGCCGGGTATAGCTTCTGTTACCGTTAAGGGTATCGGCAGCGGATTCTCGGAATCAAAAACGCTGACATTTGAAATCAAGCCTAAAAATGTTTCTTATGTTGACGTTGCTTCCACAGAGGGAACTTCGGTTAAACTGAAATGGAAACCGCAGTCGGGCGTATCAGGCTATAAGGTCTATATGTATAATGATAAGTCCGGTGAATATGAACTTGTTAAAACGCTGCGCGGCGCGGACAACTCATCCACCACTATTTCAAAAACACCGACTAAGTCAACTCTGAAAACAGGCACTTTTGATTTTAAAATATGTCCTTATACGATAGTAGACAGCAGTACGACTGTTATCGGCGATGCTATTGAAGTGACCGTAATTAAATGAGCGTGATAATATTAATGTCAGAGGTTTATTCAACGCAGTATTCTGTATTGATGGGATAATTTAAGCTTTTGACCTGTGACGGAAAAATAGAGTACGGGGATTTTTCATATGTGAGAAATCCCCGTATTTTTTGATTTGCACTGCCGTCGTTTCTGCTCCGCCCTGAGTAAATATGATATTTACAAACAAAAACGAACGGAAAAAAGCATAAGTATATTTACTTTTCAGTGTTGCCGAAATCAAGCTTATGCTTTTTAAGCGGAATTATTCTTGTTTGCGGAAAAAGCCGCACACCATACGCTGAAAACATATCATAACTCTAATTTCGAATAGACTGTTTCTGTTTCCTCCTTTCATTATATTACTTCCGAAAAAATCTATTTTGTTACGGATTTATTCATTATCTGTTTTGACATATTATTTGTTTCGGTAGTTGTATAATCTTTTCAGTGGTGATTCCAATGAATGTGATTTACATAGACGTGCTTTTTGTGGTAAATTTTTTCATAACTTTTTTTCTTTTGCTAATTACCGCTAAGCTGTCAAAGCGTGATGATAAAATGAAGAGAACGGTTCTTGCTTCATTTATCGGAGGAGCATATGCGCTTGTAATTCTTTGCGAAGATCTTAACTATGCCGTCTCATTTTTCGGTAAGCTTGCCGCCGCCTGTATCATTGTTCTTGCCGCTTATAAATTCCGAGATTTTAAAACATATGTCAAAGAAGTCTGTATCTTCTTTTTTGTAAATCTTCTTTTTGTCGGAATTATGGTGGGCTTATGGCTTTTGTTTAAACCAAAAGGAGTCATAATCAACAACTCAACGGTGTATTTCAATGTATCGGCAAGAGTCCTTCTTTTTTCGGCATTCACGGCATATGTACTATCTGCCTTAATAATAAGGATATATAATTCAAAGGCATCGGCAAAGGAACTATACAGTGTAACTGTTTTTAAAAGCAACAGCAAAATTCGCTTTTTCGCTTTTGCTGACAGCGGGAATAATCTGAAAGAGCCGTTTTCCGATTATCCCGTTATAATTGCGCAGAAGGAGCTTTTTGGCGGTATTGACTGCAGGAGAGCAATTCCCTTCAGCTCCATAGGCGGAGAGGGGGTGCTTTTTGCATTCAAACCCGACAGAGTGGAAATAAGCTCCTCAGCAGGGAGTACAGTTGTTGAAAATGTATATGTTGCGTTAAGCGACAGGATGAAAAAAGGTGAATATCAGGGCATTTTAAATCCAAAAATTCTTAATATATGAGGTGCTTTATGTTAAAGAAAATCAAATTGTTGATTTTAAGATTGTTAAAAAAAGAATGTTTTTACATAAACGGACCCGAAACGCTTCCTCCTCCTCTTACAAAAGAGGAAGAAGAAACGGTTATGAATGAGCTTCGCTGTGGAGATAATCGGCACAGGGATCTTCTCATAACACATAATCTCCGTCTCGTTGTCTATATTGCAAAAAAGTTCGACGGTTGTACGACTTCGACAGAAGATCTTGTTTCAATAGGGACTATTGGTCTTATGAAGGCTGTCAGAACTTTCAATCCCGATAAAAATATCAAATTTGCGACGTATGCTTCGAGGTGCATTGAAAACGAAATTCTTATGCACTTGAGAAAGGTGAACAACGCAAAGCACGAACTTAGCTTTGACGAGCCGCTCAGTATTGACTGGGACGGCAACGAGCTGACCCTTCGTGACGTTCTTGGGAGTGAACCGGACGAAATATCGGTTGATATTGAGTATAGTGACGAAAAAAAACTTCTGCTGAAAATAGTCAGTTCCCTTCCCGAAAAGGAAAAGGAACTGATGAAAAAACGTTTCGGAATCATGGGCGAAACAGAACATACTCAAAAGCAGCTTGCCGACTTAATGGGAATTTCTCAGAGCTATATTTCACGCCTTGAAAAGCGTATTATAGAGAAAATACGCTCCGAAATGATGAGGGAGTACGTCTGAAAGCTTATGTAGGCAGGCTGACCTGCCCTTTAATTATTCCTTTACTATTGAGTTGCTTCTGAATAAAAGGCTTATGCACCAGATTGCCGCAAGACCTACAAGGCTGTAAATAATTCTTGCTAAAATAGAATCCTGACCTCCGCATATCCAGGCAACAAGGTCGAATTTGAAAAGACCGATAAGTCCCCAGTTGATGCCTCCGATAATGTTAAGAATCAAAGCAATTCTGTTTACAACAGTCATATAATCATCTCCAAATAATAAAGTCGTTAGTATGTTTCCCATTACTAACGACTTTTATACGTTTTAAATTTTTTTAAATGGATGTGACAATGATTTCCGTGTTTCCGTTTATTACATATTCACCGAATCCAGCGGGAACAAAAAAACTGTCGCCTTTTTTCAGCGGCGCGCCGTTGATTTCGCCGTTTCCGTCAATAGCGAGAATATGGTTAAAGCTTTCTTTATTTGTTTTAAATTGCATTGATTTTTTGATTTTATATCTGTAAACTGTAAACAGATTGCATTTGGTCAGAAGCTGAGATATTCCGCCGCTGACGGAAATTTCCTCTCCGAACGGCTTTATGCCGTATCCGGGCGGCTCTGTTTTGGAAACGTCAACTGCTTTATCTATATGCAGTTCACGCGGGTTTCCGTCTTTTCCGACTCTTCCGTAGTCGTAAACGCGGTATGTTGAGTTGCTGTTCTGTTGTATTTCGGCAATAAGCACACCGCTGCCGATAGCATGGACAGTTCCTGCTTCAATAAAAAATAAATCTCCTTTTTTTACCTCAACCGAATTCAAAACATCCATAAGAGTATTATTTTCAATAGCGGCTCTGAAATCCTCTGAAGAAATTTTTTCCTTAAAGCCATAAATAAGGCGCGCGCCGTCTGCCGCGTCAAGAACATACCATATTTCCGTTTTTCCGAATTCATGCTCAACCCTTTCGGCGTATTCGTTATCGGGATGAACCTGGATTGAAAGATTGTCCTTTGCGTCAATCAGTTTTATCAAAACGGGAAAATACGGAAAGGCGAGCGATTTTGTTCCGACAATTTTTTCTTTTCCGAATTTTTTAATGATATCCTCAAGGAAAACCCCGTCAAGCTTTCCGCCCGAGACAGCGCTTTTTCCGTCTTTATGGCACGACAGCATCCAACCCTCAGCTATAGGTTCTTTGTCGCATTTTAAACCGAAATCATCTCTCAGTCTTGTTCCGCCCCATATGTAATCCTTAAAAACGGGGTTCAGTTTTAAAATCTCCACTCTTGTCTTCACTGCCTTTCAGCAAAATGGGAGCTCAGCCTGTCAAAAAAGTCCAGCCGAACGCTGGACTTTTTCTGAT
>CANPXD010000024.1 GCA_947585615.1 uncultured Clostridia bacterium | reverse complement strand
CTAACGCCGATACCTGAAATCATACCATACAGTACGAATGATACGCCCCCTATTATTGAAGCGGGAATTGTGTTTACAACTGCCGCAAACTTGGGCGAAAATGAAAGAAGAACAGCAACCACTGCGGCAATTCTGACTACTCTTGGGTCATAAACCTTTGTAAGGGCGAGAACGCCGGTGTTTTCGCCGTATGTTGTGTTTGCGGGACCTCCGAAAAGAGCGGACATAGAGGTTGCAAGTCCATCACCGACAAGAGTCCTTTTGAGTCCCGGGTCAGCAAGGAAATTTTTCCCCGTTGTCGCGCTGATAGCCGAAATATCACCGATATGCTCCATCATTGTAGCAAGTGAAATCGGTACAATAGCTATGATTGCGCTTACGGCAAGTCCTCTGTCGTCAACATTGCCGAAAACAATTCCGTCACGCGAAATCGGAAGACCTATCCACCGTGCCTCTTTGATAGCGGTAAAATCAACCTGTTTCAGGCATACTGCAAGAACATAAGCAACAACAATACCAATAAGTATCGGAATGATTTTTGCCATTCCCTTGCCCCAAATATTGCAGACAATAATTACAGCAAGAGCTACAAGCGCTATAAGCCAGTTTGTTTTACAGTTGTCTACAGCAGATCCGGCAAGGCTCAAACCGATTGCAATGATAATCGGGCCTGTTACAACCGGCGGAAAAAACTTCATAACTTTCTGAATCGGGAAAATTGCGAAAAGCGCCGCAAGAACAAGATATACAAGTCCCGCGCACGCAACGCCGAGGCAGGCATACGGCAGCATTTCCTTATTCGGAACACCGTCTGTCATGGGGGCTACTGCGGCATAACCGCCGAGAAATGCGAAAGATGAGCCGAGAAACGCAGGAACCTTACCCTTTGTGATAAGATGAAACAAAAGCGTTCCGAGACCTGCCATAAGTAACGTCGTCTGCATATTCAGTCCCGTTAAAAGCGGAACAAGAACTGTTGCTCCGAACATTGCAAAAGTATGCTGGAAGCCGAGAATAAGCATCTTCGGCTTTCCGAGAACGCGTGCATCGTAAATACCCTGCTCACCAAGAACGGTCTTTTTTATTTTATCCTTTTTCATTGTTTTCCTCCTTTACTTTGTTCCGAATATTCTGTCTCCGGCGTCACCGAGACCGGGAACAATGTATCCGTTTTCATTAAGATGATCGTCAAGACCCGCAGCAAAAATATCAACGTCGGGATGAGCGTTTTTAAGCGCTTCAAGACCCTCAGGCGCAGCAATTATACACAGGAATTTGATTGAACGCGGATTTCTCTTTTTTATTTGTCCTATTGCGTCTATTGCCGAGCCGCCCGTTGCAAGCATGGGATCAACAACAAAAACATCGCGTTCCTCAATATCCTTGGGAAGCTTACAGTAATATTCAACCGGTTCAAGCGTCGTTTCGTCCCTGTAAAGACCAATATGTCCTACTCTTGCAGACGGAACAAGCTGCAACGCGCCTTCCACCATTCCGAGACCTGCACGGAGAATGGGAACAAAAGCAAGCTTCCTGCCTGCAATTTCCTTGCAGTGCGCAATTCCGCAAGGGGTCTGAACATCTTTGCCTTCAAGCGGCAGATTCCTTGTTGCATCGTAAATCATCAGCATAGCAATTTCATTGACAAGATCACGGAATTCCTTAGTGCTTGTGTTCACATCACGGAGAATACTCAGCTTGTGCTGAATGAGCGGATGATCCATTATTATGATTTTTCTTTCCATAGCCGCGTTTTCCTTTCGCATTTTATCTATTATAACATATCATACACAAAAATTTTTTTCAACAAAATGCGACTTACAAAATAGTTACAAAACAGTAAAAGCCTCACAGGTATAACCTATGAGGCGCAGTATATATAATAACTTCTCAATCCTTTAATATATGTTTTACCGATACAGCAAGGAAAATTGTTTATGCGCGGACAAAAACATAAAGATCGGGTTTCATACCTCCATAAATATAGTTGCCCATTTTCCACTCCAAGAACAAATACTCCACACCGTTTATAACATATATTTCATAAGCGGCCACGGTTGCACGATGCAGGTTAATAACAGAACCTTTTGTCCATTTGTCGTGCCATTTCTCATCCATAGTAGTCTGTTCCAAACTGCCATCGCGGAAAAAATTTATTTCTTTCAGATAAAGACTTTCACTCACATTATCAGGGGAAAAGCTTTCTATTGAATCGACAAAACCAACGGATTTCCATTTTCCGATCACTCGCCCGTCGTAAATGAATGGAAGGTCAATATTATCGTGCCTTCCGAGAGTTGCTTTTTTATAGTGTTTGGAATTGACCTTAACGAAAATCTCGGTTTTATTTTCAAGTCTGAAAAACAGGTATTCTTTGTCATTGATTTTATGTATATCGTATCTATATGTAATGATAGGCTCATTACCGCCGTAATGTATCAAAAGAATTCCCTTTGTCCAACCTTCAAATATCCAATAACCTTCACCGTTTGGCAAAAAATACAGCGTATCATATTCACCGCTTTTTTCGTTTAATTTATCAAGCGAAGTGCAATATGTATTTCCGATCCAACCGATATTTTTCCATTTTCCCATTACGGAGTCATCATTTAAAAATTCCATTCCGTTTGCAATTTTCATTATATTCTCCTTTAGTTTCACAAACGATAACCCTTAAAAAATTCCGATTTTTTTATGCTCATTTTCTAAGATTATAAACTATTTCGCGATTTATATTTGATACATCGACAAACCGAGATTCAGCTTATATTTCTTTTACAAAAATGTTATCAATATCACCGCTAAAGTTTTGCATTTCATCAATTTTAATAAAACCGTATTTTTCGTAAAATCCAATCATATCTGAAGGAATAAAGACCTTTGAAAATCCTTGTTCTTTTGCATAAGAAATAACCGTTTCAATCATTTTTTCACTAATTCGATTGCCACGATATGATTCATCAACAAAGATACTGCTTATCCACGGGGAATATCTGTTTTCCGAATAATAATCGGTTTTTAAAAAAGTACAAAAACCAATAACCCTATCTTCTGATACAACGGCAAAAACACTTTCCCATTCAGTAAAAGCGTTTCGTTTCATCATATCGGCAAGATGCCTGCCGACGATCCACGGGCAACTTTCGGCATAACTGATAAGTTCATTCCATCTTTCACTATTCTTCTCAATTCTTGATATATTCATAATATTGTCACCTTAATTAGTCTTTATAAGTTAATTTGATTCTTGTTTGTTCAGCTCTATAAACTTTGATTTGGTTGTTTCAATTATATCAGCTTTTAAGTATTGTGCAAATATTGTATAGAAAAAATATTTTCACAAACAAAAAAATAAAACCCCGAAATCCGCATAAACACAGGCAATTCCGAGGTTTTATTTTGGTGGCTCATCGGGGAATCGAACCCCGGACACCTTGATTAAAAGTCAAGTGCTCTGCCATCTGAGCTAATGAACCGAATCACCCTTAATACAAGGGTGCTGGCTGGGGAGGCAGGATTCGAACCTACGAGTGAGGGAGTCAAAGTCCCTTGCCTTACCGCTTGGCGACACCCCAATATTTTGGGACATTATCAAAGTGGGGTGGAATGTGGGAGTCGAACCCACGACCTCCAGTGCCACAAACTGGCGCTCTAACCAACTGAACTAATTCCACCATATAAAACTGCGCGCTTGGGGGACTCAGTCGAAGATACAATGCAGACCTGTCCGGCCGAAGCATTTCACTAAGTTTACCGCCCCTCAAGCACTGAAATGGCGCGCTTGGGGGGACTCGAACCTCCGACCCACCGCTTAGAAGGCGGTTGCTCTATCCAGCTGAGCTACAAACGCGTATGGAGCGGGTGAAGGGAATCGAACCCTCGTATTCAGCTTGGAAGGCTGACATTCTACCATTGAACTACACCCGCATATGCGACGGTCATTATTATAATAAATGACCGCCGAACTGTCAAGTCTTTTTTGAAAATTCAGTTAATCTTTATTTCAATTTTTTCATTTGCAGTCAGTGTGAATTTACTGATTACCGTATCCTGATTAAAGACAATCGCCGACGCAAGCTGGTCCTCAACGTTTCTTCTGACCGAATCACGAAGAGCGCGCGCGTTTTTCTTTGAACCGTATGCCTCCTTTGCAATGAAGACCACAACAGAGTCATCATAAACCAGATTGATTGCCTTATCTTTAAGACTTTCGGCAAGCTCATCGAGCATAAGACGCGCGATTTTCTCAAAGCTGTCAAATGAAAACGTGTCAAACAGAACAATCTCGTCCACTCTGCCAAGGAATTCAGGGCGCAAAAACCGCTCGAGAGCTTTCATGGCAACATCTTTATTAATTTCGTTATCGCTCTTTCCAAAGCCCATTGTGGCGGTATCGGTAGAACCCGCGTTTGAAGTCATTACAATAATCGTATTTTCAAAATTAACCGTTCTGCCTTGTGAATCGGTAATCCTGCCCTCGTCAAGAATCTGAAGCAGAATATTGAGGACATCTCTGTGCGCCTTTTCAATCTCGTCAAAAAGTATAACGCTGTACGGCTTTCTGCGGATTTTCTCCGTAAGCTGACCCGCGTCATCATAACCGACATAACCCGGAGGTGAACCGATTATTCTCGAAACGCTGAATTTTTCCATATACTCGCTCATATCAAGACGAATCAGTGTTTCGGGAGAATCAAAAAGATATTCAGCAAGCTGCTTAACAAGCTCTGTTTTTCCGACCCCTGTAGGACCGACAAAAATGAACGACTGGGGACGTTTCTTAGGACTTATCTGCACCCTGCCTCTGCGCACGGCGGCGGCAACCTTTTCAATCGCGCTGTCCTGCCCAATAATATGTGCTTTCAGTTCCTGTTCAAGTCCTGCAAGCTTTTTGATATCGCCTGCCTCAATTTTAGCAGCTGGAATACCGGTCCACAGCGAAACAACCTTGGCCAGATCCTGCTCAAGCACCTGATTGTCCTTTGCCTTTTCAGCAACGGCAGGCAATTTTTCATCAAGCTGCAGTGCCTCAGATCTCAGCTTTGATATAAGCTCGTAATCTATCTGATTATCCTCATCCGGCATAGAAACATCGTCGATTTTTTCAAGCAGTTTGTGCTTTTTCTCAAGCATAATTTGATATTCGGAAATCGACGGGTTACGCAAATTGGCACAGGTACATGCTTCATCCAGGAGATCTATCGCCTTGTCAGGCAGATACCTGTCCGTAACAAAACGCTCGGACATGGTAACGGCTCTGTAAACAAGGCTGTCTGAAATCTGCACCTTGTGATAGTTTTCGTAATATGATTTGATGCCAAGCAGCATCCTGTATGCCTCGTCAACAGACGGTTCATCAATTTTAATCGGCTGAAAACGGCGCTCAAGCGCTGCATCCTTTTCAATATATTTTCTGTATTCATTAAATGTTGTCGCGCCGATAACCTGAATTTCACCACGAGAGAGCGCGGGCTTAAGAATGTTGGCGGCATTCATTGTGCCCTCACTGTCACCCGTACCGACAAGGTTATGAACCTCGTCAATAAACAGAATGATATTTCCGTCCTGCTTTACCTCGTCAACAAGACCCTTGATTCTGCCCTCAAACTGCCCTCTGAACTGTGTACCCGCAACAAGAGCGGTTAAATCAAGAAGATGAATTTCCTTGTTCCGAAGCCTTGCGGGCACCTCTCCTTTTGCGATGCGTATTGCAAGTCCTTCGGCAATAGCCGTTTTACCTACCCCCGGCTCACCGATAAGGCAGGGGTTGTTTTTCGTTCTTCTGCAAAGAATCTGAATTGCACGAGAGATTTCCTTTTCGCGCCCGATAATATTGTCTATTTCGCCCTTTCTTGCCCTTTCGGTAAGATTATTGCAGTAATTATATAAAAACTTCTTTGAATCGTCCTGAGCGTTTTTTCTGCCCTTTTTGCCGTTTTTTTTCTTAGCGTCTTTTTCTTTATCTGACGACAAACCGCCGTTCACAAGGTCGGAAAAAGGAAAAGTCTGCGCACCGTCCATATTTTCCTGATTAAACATTTCTCCGAGAGAACCGAAATCAAAATCGCTCATATTCTCCATAAAACTGCTCATCTGCTCTGAGGCGACCTCCAACTCCTCGTCCGAAACGCCAAGCTGGTCAATCATCTGATTTATTGAGCCGACATTCAGCTCTCTTGCGCATTTTATGCAAAGACCCTCGGGAACAACCTTTCCGTCTTCCATTTTTTGTATAAATACCACCGCAGGACGCTCGCCGCATCTGCTACACATCTGTTTTTTCATTAAAAAGTGCGTTCTCCTTTAATTATTCTTCTTTTTTAACTGGCGTATAAATCCCGGAATATATCCGAACAGCGACGCGAGAGTGCATACTGCGGAAATACTTACGAGAATCCACGTTGCAACATCAGGAAGCGTAAAACCCGTAAGCTCGCAGAGAGCGCCGTTTTCTCCAAAAGCGAGTACAAAAATCATCACTATGCAAAACACCGTTGTGGCAACCTTGCCCCAAATTTCCGCCGCAACGGGCCGCAGTCCCTTTGAGATAAGAACTGCGCCTCCGATTAACATTATAACCTCTTTCGCAATGAAAAACATAAAGAGATATTTTATAGCGTTATTATGGTATTTGATTATAAGGACAATTACTATTGCCATCTGCGACAGTTTATCGGCTATCGGGTCAAGGAGCTTTCCGAGAGCCGAAACCTGATTGAATTTTCTGGCAATCATACCGTCAAACAAGTCCGTAAGCTCTGCAAAAATAATAATCGCTATCGCAATTATATATTGCTCATTCAAAAACAAAACGGCAAAAACGGGAATAAGCGCAATTCTCATAACAGAAAGAAGATTCGGAATTGTAAGGCAGCCGTCAAACAGTTCTTTTATATTTGTTTTAAAATTGCTCATTTCATTTATTTCCTTTCAATTTGAAATAAAACTGTCCGTTTTTATTTTTTTATAATAGAAGAATCGGATTAAATTTATTGAACAGATTAACAAGCGTGCTTTCCCTCATCTGTATAATAAAAGCCGAGTCGGAATTAATACGCTCTGCTATATACATCCCTGCAGCGCATAATGCAAACACCGCAACCGCCGCTTTAATCAGACCGAAAACAGCGCCGAGCAACTTATCCGTTTTCTGGATGGGAGAGTCCTTTTTCATAACCGCTTTTTTAATCAACGCCGTTACAATCCAAGTTATAACATAGATAATCACAATAGTCAAAATAAAAATTACAATTTCAAAAAATATTTTTGCCGCCGGGTCGATTATATGATTCATAATCTGATGAGCCGCCGCAGATGAATCGGCATTTTCAACAAGTGAAAAATCCACGGAATTTTTAATTATATCGGGCAGAAAATCAACTTTCTCCCTCAGGGAGCTTAAATACTCGTTAAAGCTTGCGCTCTCAAGTTTTCCTGCTACCGAATCACTTATTCGACTGCGAAAGTAATTCTGATACATTGCCTCACTGTAATTGACGGAAATGTAAAATGCAAGCGGTATGCTTACAGCAAATCTGATAAGCGACAGAAGCGAGGAGAGAAGTCCGCGCAAATATCCAGCGAGCACCATAAGAACAATGAGTACAACAATAAATACATCAATATAATTCACAAAATCACCTAACCGTTTATCCGTTCCAGCATTGAATGATGCCTGCCGAATATTTTTGACGACATCTGCTGGATTTCATAGTAAGAATCGTCAGCGTTTATTCTTTCTTTTTCCTTTCCGTTGGAAAGCCTGAAAGAAATAATTTCGCTGCTTGTAAGTGCCGTCATCGTTGTCCCTGACGCTGTTACATCCTTGATTTCGGCTTCTATATCTGCCTGTGCCTTAATTTTACCGGTCTGTTTTATATATGATAATTTATTAACTGACGCGCCTGAATATTCTCCATAACCGATAATAAGATTATCTGCGGGATTATAGCAATAGGAAACCGTGCTTATGCTTCCCTGCTCATATACAAATGTCTCTTCGCCTTGCGGAGAAATCACGCTGACAAAATCCTCGCCGACAACATAGAGGCTGTGCGACGCAAAATGAAGATTAAACACTGCCGAGCCGTCGTATACAAATTCAGATTCAGGAGCAGTATCACTGACAGACATAGTATATACTGTCGTTTTCAGTCTTGCGTTCTCAGAGCTGACAACGGCAAAAGCAACGCTCTTACCTCGGTTATCTATTGCAAGTGATGTAACATATCCTCCGCTGATGTCATAATCAAGTCTGCGGTTGAGTGATTTGCCGTAAACCGAAACATTGCTTTTTTGTATACCTCCGACAGTGGCGAGAGCAACAGCACCCGTATCAGAAACATCGGCGCAGAGTATCTGCCCGTCGGAAGAGTTTTCATAAATACTTTCCGTTGTCGAATCAAGTCTGTAGACGTTTGACCCTTGGTCAACAATAACGGAATAACCGCCGCTGATGCTGATTACGGGATTTGCATAACCGTGTTCATCATTGAATAAAATTTTTGCATCTGCCGGATTGATTACGGAATAAGAGTCTTCGGTTAGCACTGCGAGTTTACCGTTTATAGCGGTAACAACAGTGTTCTCACCCGACTCAATGCTTAAAGGAAATTTATTTTCATCGGAAACGGCAGCCGAAATTCCGCCATCTTTTCCGCTTAACATATTTCCGAAACGGGAAAAATTAATCTCACTTACATTCATAATCAAAAGAACTGCCGACGCTGCAAGTGCAATAATGAGAAGTGTCTTTCTTATTTTCTGATTCTTTGCGTTTTTCTTCGCCCTGCGCCGGTTTTCGCGCTGATTCGTTGCCATATTTCTCCTTTTTTATCAGTAGTTGACTTTATTAAGATACAAGCCCTGCGGAGGAGCTGTTTTTCCTGCTTTCTTTCTGTCCGCGCTCAAAATCACATCCCGCAGTTCGCCCTTTTTGATTTTTCCCTCGTTCACAAAAATAAGAGTACCCACCATTATACGAACCATATTATACAAAAAGCCGTCTGCCTCAACGCGGAAATAAACCATATCCCCCTCGCGCCATACATCAAAGGAATAGACTGTTCTTACAGTGTCCTCAACCTTTGAATTTGCGGAGCAGAAGCCTTTGAAATCATACGTACCCACAAAGGTCTGCGCTTCCTCCCGAAGATAGCTTTCATCAAGCGGATATTTATAATGATAAGCATAATTTTTGAAAAAGGGATTTCTTATCTTTCCGTTATAAATCTTATAAATATATTCCTTTGATTTAACGTTGTAGCGCGGATGGAACTCATAATCAGTATCTATACAACTCAGAACCGCTATATCCTTAGGCAAATATGTGTTGAGTGCTGTCACGACGTTTTCAACGGCAATGTCGGAATCTGTTTTAAGCGTCAGGAAATAAGAATTTGCGTGAACCCCGCTGTCCGTCCTGCTGCATCCCTTTACATCAGGTCTTTCGCAAAAGAGTTTTTGCGCGGCATTCTGGAAAACCTCCTGAACGGTTACAGCATTCCGCTGCACCTGCCACCCGTGATAATTTGTACCGTCGTATGCAATTTCAAGCAGCAAATTTCTCATATAACAGCAGCCGCCAATCTGTTTAAAATAAATACCAGAACTGCTCCTGTGCAGACAATCACAAGGGCAAAATAATCTCTTTTTTCCATTCTTACAACTTTCATTTTCGTTCTGCCCTCACCGCCTCTGTAACAGCGGCACTCCATCGCATATGCAAGCTCCGATGCTCTGCGGAAAGAGGAAACAAAAAGCGGAATAAGTATCGGAATAAGCGATTTTATCCTTTTAACAGGTCCTCCGGTGCCAATATCGGCACCCCTGGATTTCTGTGCATCCGTTATTTTTTCCGTTTCTTCAATAAGCGTCGGTATAAAGCGAAGCGCTATAGTCATAATCATCGCAAGCATATGAACATCTATATGAACATATTTCAGCGGTTTCAGCAGTCTTTCCATAGCGTCTGTCAAATCGGCAGGTGTAGTTGTATATGTCATAAGCGAACCGGAAACAACAAGAATAAATATGCGCGACGCCGTAAATATCGCGGTAGATATTCCGTCAAGCGTAACCGAGAATCTCCAGATTGTCAGAATAGGCTCTCCTTCGCCGTAAAACAGATTTACGATTGCGGTGAATGCAATGATTATTCCTATCGGCTTTACACCCTTTACTACCGTTTTGAGAGAAATTTTACTTGCGGCAATCGCACCGCCGACCAGAACGAACATAAAAAACAGCGAATAAAAGTTTTTGCAGAGAAACAGAACAACAATAATTGAAGCGGTTAAAAGGATCTTCATTCTCGCGTCCATCCTGTGGATAACGGAATTCCCCGGGAAATATTGCCCTATTGTAATATCATTCAGCATTTTCGTACCTCTTTCACCGAGGCAAGAAGCCTTCTCAGTTCTTTTTCGCCGTCATCGACAGTAAATATATCCGTTCTGCAATCAATACCGCTTTCTCGGAGTTTCAAAAATATGTCGGTAATCTGCGGTACATTGAGACCCATTTTTTTCAGTTGAGCGCCGTGCGAATAGACCTCCTCAACCGTTCCGAACATTGCGACTCTGCCTTTATTCATAACAAGAACCTTTCTGCAGAGTCTTGCAACCTCCTCCATTGAATGGGAAACCATAATTACAACACTTTCCGTTTCGTGCTGATAATCCCTTATAAGATCAAGAATGACCTTCCGCCCTTTTGGGTCAAGACCTGCACACGGCTCGTCAAGAATCAAAATTTGAGGTTCCATTGCAATTACGGAGGCAATCGCCACACGCCGCTTCTGACCGCCTGACAAATCAAACGGCGACTTTTTTTCCAAAGAACGTGAAAGTCCCACAAATTCCATACTTTTATATACACGCCGTCTGATTTCATCATCGGAAAGACCCATCTGCTTCGGACCGAATGCAATTTCCCTGAAAACGCTTTCCTCAAAAATTTGATATTCCGGATACTGAAAGCAGAGACCGACAATAAACCTGACATTGCGGATATTTTTTCTGTTTCGTTTATCCCAGATATTTTCACCGTTTAAAATTACAGCGCCGCTGTACGGCTCTATTAAACCGTTGCAATGACGTATAAGGGTTGACTTTCCGCTTCCGGTATGACCGATTATACCGATGAGATCGCCCTCTTCAGCTGAAAAACTGACATCGGCAATAGCGGCTGTTTCAAACGGAGTCCCAACGCCGTAAAGATAATTTAATTTTTCACAAACCAAAACAGCCACACTATTTCTCCAGCAATAATTTGATATAATCCACGCAGTCGTCTGCGTTCAAAACCGTTTTCTTGTTTTCCAGTTTCATACGGTAAATAAGTTCCGTCGCCTGAGGCACATCAAGTCCGAGCGCTTTCATCTCATCAACATATGAAAAAACCTCATTTGGCGCACCGTCCGCTTTAATCTCTCCGCCGTCAAGAACAATAACCCTGTCCGCTTCAACAGCCTCATCCATATAATGCGTTATCAGAACAATCGTTATGCCCTCTTCCCTGTTAAGCCTTTTTACGGTTTCCATAACCTCGGCACGTCCGTTGGGATCAAGCATAGCAGTCGGCTCGTCGAGGACTATGCACTGCGGTCTCATTGCAATTATCCCGGCAACGGCAACACGCTGCTTCTGACCGCCGGAAAGCTTATACGGCGTTTTTTCGCGCAAGTCGTAAATTCCGGTTGTTTTAAGAGCCTCATCGACACGCCGGCGGCACTCGTCGGGCGGTATTCCGAGATTTTCAACACCGAAAGCAACGTCCTCTTCAACAATGGAGGCAACTATCTGATTATCGGGATTCTGGAAAACCATCCCCACTATTTTGCGGATTTCATAAATATTTTTCTCGCTGTCGGTTTTAATTCCGTCAACGGTCACAGTACCGCTCTGAGGGACAAGAATACCATTTATAAGCTTTGCTACAGTGGATTTGCCCGAACCGTTATGACCGAGCACCGCAACAAAGCTGCCCTTTTCGATAGTAAGATCAAAGTTTTTGAGCACGCATTCTTCCTTACGTCTGTCGTTATCATCTTCAGTAATATATGAAAAATTTACGTTTTCAAAATTAATTAAATCCATTTATCCTAACCAGATGGCAGACGCTCCGCACGGGAGAATTTCTCCGTTTGACGAAACGGGCAAACCTATTTCATCCGCAGTTACACTGCCGCCTTTTTCTTTCACTACTATATCGTCAAGTATATATTTCATAACGGAGGACGAAAGCCCCGTTGTATAAGAATTCAGAAGTATCATCAGCGGTTCTTCGGAAAGCAATTCCTTTATCAGCGCCACAAAATCGTACAAAAGGTCTTCAAGACGCCACAGTTCACCTTTTGGTCCTCTGCCGTATGACGGCGGATCAAGAATAATTATGTCATATTTATTTTGCCGTCTTATTTCACGCTGAACAAATTTAACACAATCATCCACAATCCAACGGCACGGTTTATCCTTAAGCCCGCAGGCGGCAATATTATCCTTTGCCCACTGCGTCATTCCCTTTGACGCGTCAACGTGAACAACAGAAGCGCCCTCCTTAAGGCACGCAGCAGTCGCACCGCCCGTATATGCAAAAAGATTGAGCACCTTTATGTCATTTCTGCCGCAAGTTCTTATTATATTTCGTGTAAAATCCCAGTTTACTGCCTGTTCGGGAAAAAGCCCTGTGTGTTTAAAACCTGTTGTCCGTATATTGAACGTTAAATCCTTATAAGTTATCTGCCACATATCGGGCATATTCTCAAAGACCTTCCACTGTCCGCCGCCTGAACTTGAGCGTTCATACCGTGCGTCAGCCTGCCGCCAGAGTCTGTTGGTTTTTTCGCTTTTCCAGATCACCTGAGGATCCGGGCGGATAAGGATCTGTTTTCCCCATCGTTCAAGCTTTTCACCTCCGGAGCAGTCTATTAATTCGTAATCATTCCAAGCTGTCGTATATCTCATCTGCTGAGTCTTTCTCTTACCACATCGGCTATTTCATTTCCGAGCGACGTTATTTTATCAATATCCTTGCCCTCAAGCATTACACGAACAAGCGGCTCTGTCCCCGAAACACGGACGAGCACTCTGCCGTCGCCGTGCAGTTCCATTTCGGCTTCCTGAACCGCGGATATTATATACTCATCATTGTTGTATTTTTGTTTGCCCTCAGGCGTAACCCCAACATTAATGAGAACCTGCGGATAAACCGTCATTATTTTTGCAAGCTCACCGAGGGTAGCTCCGCTTTTGACAACAGTTTCAATCAACTTTACTCCCGAAAGTTCACCGTCTCCGGTTGTCGCATAATCAAGAAATATAACGTGTCCGCTCTGTTCACCGCCGATATTATATCCCCTCTTGAGCATACGCTCAAGAACATATCTGTCTCCGACAGCGGTTTTCGAGCAGTGAATATCATTTTCTTCACAGAATTTGAAAAATCCCATATTGCTCATTACGGTAACGACCGCCGTGTCCTGCGCAAGCTTACCTTCCTGTTTCATCTGGGTTGCGCAGATTGCGATTATTTTGTCGCCGTCTATAAGTTCTCCGTTTTCGTCAACGGCAAGCATACGGTCGGCATCCCCGTCAAATGCGAGTCCCAAATCAAGCTTATTAGCCTTAACAAATTCCATAAGTTCCTCGGGATGCGTTGAACCGCAGTCCCTGTTTATATTCACTCCGTCGGGTGTATCGGACAGCATATGGCACTTTGCGCCAAGGCGTGTAAAAATTTCTTTTGCGCAGACAGAGGCTGAACCATTGGCTGTGTCAATCGCAATATTTATGCCGTCAAATCTTACATCACTTACCGAAACAACGTGTTCAATATAATCCTCAACCGCCGTTTTGCAGAAAATCCTTTTGCCAACCTCTCCGCCGAGTTTAACGTCGATTTCCTCTGCTTTATCAAGAATAATCTTTTCAATTTCATCTTCAATTTCATCGGCGAGCTTGTAGCCGTTTCCCTGAAAAATTTTAATGCCGTTGTATTCACACGGATTGTGCGAAGCTGAAATCATAACGCCCGCGTCACAGTTGTATCTGCCGACAAGATAAGCGATAGCGGGAGTCGGCACAACGCCGACAGAAAGCACATTTACGCCTACCGAGCAGAAACCCGCTGTAAGCGCCGCCTCCAGCATATCTCCCGAAGCTCTTGTATCTTTGCCAATCATAACAGTCGGCTTTGAATCCGAGTTTTTGTTTTTTATAAGGATTTCCGCTGCGGCAACGCCTATCTGCATTGCAAGGTCGTTCGTAAGATCCTGATTGGCTATTCCTCTTACACCGTCTGTTCCGAATAATCTTCCCATGAAATGTTCCTTTCAATAATAAAATTTTATAATAACGACTGCTGCCCGTCCTGCTCAATTCCGAGATGACGGTAAGCAGCAGGAGTAACGCATCTTCCTCTCGGTGTTCTGCTGAGAAAACCTATCTGCATA
This sequence comes from uncultured Clostridia bacterium, assembly GCA_947585615.1. Classification (GTDB taxonomy): domain Bacteria; phylum Bacillota; class Clostridia; order Oscillospirales; family Acutalibacteraceae; genus Eubacterium_R. The sequence continues at coordinate 10,964 of CANPXD010000024.1, read as the reverse complement.
AGATACGGCTCATATACGTCTTCAATAGTAACAGCCTCCTCACCTATAGCCGCGGAAATTGTCTCAAGACCTACAGGGCCGCCATTGTAGTTTTTAATCATTGTTGTGAGCAGCCGACGGTCTATTGAATCAAGACCGAGATTATCTATTTCCATTCTGTTCAGGGCATCTTCAGACGCTTCCTTTGTGATTATGCCGTTGTACTTTACCTCGGCAAAATCGCGGCTTCTTTTCAGCAGTCTGTTTGCGATACGCGGCGTGCCTCTCGAACGCGACGCAATCTGCATTGCATCCTCGGAATTTATATCTATGCCAAGTATTCCCGCACTGCGGTGAACAATTGACGAAAGCTCCTCGTCAGTATAAAGCTCAAGGCGCAGAATAACGCCGAATCTGTCTCTAAGAGGCGCTGAAAGCTGACCTGCGCGCGTTGTAGCGCCGACAAGCGTAAAATTCGGCAAATCAAGTCTGATAGACCTTGCAGACGGTCCTTTGCCTATAATTATATCAAGTGCACGGTCCTCCATGGCGGGATACAGTACCTCTTCAACGCTTCTGTTCAGACGGTGTATCTCGTCTATAAACAGAACATCACCCTCCTGAAGATTGGTGAGAAGAGCCGCAAGATCCCCCTGCTTTTCAATGGCAGGCCCACTTGTAATTCTTATGTTTACGCCCATTTCATTTGCAATTATTCCCGCGAGGGTTGTTTTACCGAGACCCGGAGGGCCGTAAAGCAAAACATGGTCGAGTGCCTCTCCTCTTGCCCGCGCCGCCTGTATATAAACGGAAAGGTTTTCCTTGATTTTTTCCTGTCCGATATATTCGGTCAGTTCCTTTGGTCTGAGGCTGTTTTCAATATCGCTGTCCGCCTGAGTAAACTCTGTCGAGACTATTCTGTTTTCAAAATCCATTTCTTCCATATTCATTCCTCAAGATATACTCATCAAAGATTGCGTGAAAGCTGTCTTAATCCAAGCCTAATCATCTCGTCGGCAGACAGGGACTGATCCATCTGACCGACGGCAACAGCCGAATCACTCTGACTGAAACCGAGAGCGACAAGCGCCGCAACAGCCTCAGCTGCCGCTGATTCGTCGGCAATAGAGCCGGCAGACACCGCGGCGAAGGAAACCTCCGATGATGATATGCCTGTTATTTTATCCTTAAGTTCAAGGACAATACGTTCCGCTGTTTTTTTGCCGACGCCGCTTGCCCTTGTGATTGCTTTTACATCTCCGGCCGCAATCGCCACAGCAAGTTTATCCGGTGAAAGCTCCGAAAGAACAGCAACGGCAGCCTTCGGCCCGACGCCGGAAACCGTTATCAAAAGCTTAAAGAAATCCAACTCCGCCTGTGTTGAAAAACCGAAAAGATCCATTGCGTCCTCTCTGACGGAAAGGTATGTGAAAAGGTTGATCTCGTCTCCGATTTTTCCTGCCGTTTTTGAAGTGTTGAGCGATGTAAAGCACTTAAAGCCTATTCCGCCGCACTCAACGACCAGAAACTGCCCGTCTGTATGTGTAAGAGTTCCCCTTATATTATATATCATACATTACACACCTCATCTGAAATCATAAGAATCAAGAAGACTTGAGCTTGAGTGGCCATGGCATATAGCCATCGCAAGCGCGTCCGCGGTATCATCGGGCTTCGGAATTTTTTCAAGGCCGAGAATAATCCTTGTCATTTCCTGAACCTGTTTTTTGACGGCTCTGCCATAGCCTGTTACCGACTGCTTTACCTGAAGCGGCGTATATTCGGCAATCTTCAATCCGTTCATCTGAGCAGAAAGCATAATCGCACCCCTTGCCTGCGCAACGTCAATAACGGTTTTTGCATTGCTGTTGTAAAAGAGCTTTTCCATGCTCATAACCTCAGGGTGGTATTTATTGATAATCAGATTCATTTCAGTATAAATCGTCTGCAGTCTTACCGGAAAATATGTATGAGCATCTGTGGTGATTGCGCCGTAATCAATAACGCTGAACTTATTAGCCTTATATTCAAGAATACCCCAGCCTATTATAGCGTAACCGGGGTCTATACCCAGAATTATCATTTGAATATACTACTCCATAATAATTTGGATAAATTATATCATAAGCGTAATTTTTTATCAATAATAATTATATAAACAATTAGTGAATAAAAAAGAAAGAGGATACAACGATCCTCCGGGTTGTCTTTAAAAAATTCGCGCACGAAAAACTGCGCGCATCAGAAATAATTGTTTTTTACATAAAAGGCGTCGGGTGCGAAAAATTTGCTATTTCAGGCTGTTCGCCTCGTCCCTGCGCTGCGTAAGCTGATGAACAAATTTCTGAAGTTCGACATTATTAAAGGTGTATCTGCCCAGATCTGTGTTCGGAATAAAATATCTGGCACAGACCTCCCCGTTGAGAACAGCAAACGACTGTTTAAGTGTGTTTGTCATATAATCTGCGGCGGCTCTTGCATTTGAGCCTGCAGAAATAACAACGCCCACTCTTTTAAATTTTTTAATCGGAGGTTTTGCTCCACGCTTGAAACGCGCGTTGTAATATCTTTGAAATCTGTCTATAACCGCCTTGAGAGGCGCGGGAAAGAAATTATTATAAACGGGTGTGAAAAACACAATATAATCGGCTTCTTCAAAATCCTCAAAGAATATGTCAAGGTCGTGATTGCTGCATCCGTCGTGATATTCACAGTATTTGCAGTCTCTGCATGGCGCAGGAGACAAGGCGTATGTATCGTACTCTTTGACAGTACAGTCGATAAAATACGGCTTGAGCTGCATAACAAGCTCCGAGCAGACGCCGTCGCCGCGCGGAGAGCCGTAAATCATCAGCATTTTTTTCATTTTCATCACCTCATACGGCAGCCAATGCCGCTATCTTTGTTATTGTATCATAAATATGCGTTGAGATAAAGAATAATTTATGTTATTATTTTTATGAAATACGTAAGAATAAGGGAGAATATTCATGACTGATTTTCTTATCAGGCATTTTATAAAAAGCGATTACGCGGACGAAATCAAAAAGCGTGAAAAATACGGCACGCTATCGGGCATTGTGGGAATTATCTGCAATATGCTTCTGTGCGTTATTAAATTTACGGCAGGCGCATTAACGAATTCCGTTTCCGTAACAGCCGACGCCGTAAACAATCTTTCCGACGCGGGTTCCGGAATCATCACTATTTTCGGCTCAAAGCTTGCGGGCAAGCCTGTTGATGACGATCATCCTTTTGGTCACGGACGAATGGAATACATCAGTGCCCTTGTTGTTTCCTTTCTTATTTTTCTTATGGGCTTTGAACTCGGAAAAAGCAGTATCGGCAAAATAATTCACCCACAGGAGGTCAAGGCAGGTCTTTTATCTGTACTCGTGCTGATATTATCTATACTCCTAAAGGTGTGGATGGCTTATTTTAACAACCGTCTTTATAGAGAAACCCAAAGTATCAGCCTGCGCGCCGTAAGACAGGACTGCGTGAATGACTGCGCCGCCACCGCCGCAACTATTGCCGCGCTTCTGATTTCTTCACTCACACCGTTTAAATATGCAGACGGAATAATAGGAATTGCCGTGGCGGCGGCTGTTATAATGTCGGGTGTCGGAATCGTTAAGGAGGTCATAAGCAATCTACTCGGCGAAGCGCCGTCCCACGAACTTGTGAATGATATTGAAAACATAATGCTAAATGAGGAATATATAGTCGGGGTGCACGACCTTATAATCCACAATTACGGTCCCGGAAGAATAATAGCCTCCGCACATGCCGAAGTTCCATGCAATGTTGATGTTGTCGAGCTTCACGAGGCTGTTGACAGAGCTGAAAAAAATATAAGCAAAAGCCTGAATATTATGATGTGTATTCATATGGATCCGGTTGTTGCAGACGACGACAGAATTAATGAATACAAAAAGATAATCAAAGATTTAATAGAAAAATATGACCCTGCCTTTACCTATCACGATTTCAGAGTCGTTGATAAAAGTTCTTCAACAAATCTGATTTTTGAACTTGTGATACCCCATAAATATCCAAAGGAAAACAGCGAAATACTGAATGACATTCAAAGCAGAATCAAAGAACAAAATCCGCGTTTAAGACTCGTAATAACCATTGAACACAGTTTTGTGTAAGCACTTCAAAATCAATGGAAAAGCGCTTGTATCATCCGCAGAATACGGATGGCACAGGCGCTTTTTTTTAAAATATTATTGCATATTGCATATTATATATTAAAATTTGCTTTTTTGAGGAGATCAATATGGCTTACGACAGAAACGCGGCAGTACAATACGCAAAAAAATGGGCGCTCTCACACAATCCGGACTACTATAATTTTGAAAACAACGGCGGAGACTGCACCAATTATGTTTCCCAGTGTATTTACGCGGGAAAAAAGGAAATGAATTACAAAAAGGATGTTGGCTGGTATTATATTTCATCATACAACAGAGCTGCGGCATGGACGGCAGTTGAATATCTGCACACTTTTTTGATTAATAATGACGGCGCGGGACCGAAGGGTGTGGAAACAGAGCGTTCACTGGCCGTTCCCGCAGATATAATACAACTGTCCTTTGACGGAACTGTCTTTTCTCACTCTCTTTTCATAACGCAGACAAATCCCGAAATCCTTGTCTGTGCCCATACCTTTAACGTATACAACAAACCGCTCAGACTGTATAACTACAACAAAATCAGATTTATTCACATCACCTGAACGCCTTTTCTTAACTGCGCAGTTCCGATATAACGGCAAACTGTCTGCTGAAAATTCAAACAATCCCTATTATCAGAGAATGACAGACTGTTATTCTCTCTTTCAATCGGACTCTATGCTTTTACAATATTTCAGATATTCCTGCCGTTTTAAGGAAAACATTTTCTCAATATATGTTTCCATAAATGTGTAATCCGGATTACCGTCTATATCAATCGGAAGCATTATCCTTTTATTCGGTAAGTCAGTACTTGAAAGCTGATTACCGTATGAAGCATTTTCAATGCTTTTTTTTATTTCAGTAATTAAAAACAGACTCAGGTATTGATTTAAGGCTTTTTCTTTTAACTGAAGACAATGGACTTTCATATCCAGCGAAGCGGTATACGGATGATAAAAAACAGTTCCCAAGAATGAAACGCTTATAAAATTTGTGAATGTTCTGAAATTTTTATGTTTGGAAAAACAAAAGCTGTCTATCCCATTGTTTTGCGAAGTAACGGTTATTCTCGGCACTGAACCTTCCAGTAAATCTTTTTTTTCTATGTACGCGCCTGTAGGCATTTGCAGCTTATTTTTATAAATTTCGGTAATAAAAAGATCTTTTATAAAAAAATCGGACCAATTCTTTTCATTTAACTTTAGCATTGCTATTCTCCTTAAAAAGATAATTACGTCCCTGCATAATCATGTCAAATTCAAAAGAGAGATATTCACCGACAGTTTTGTCAAAGTCAGCGCCGCTTGGTATTTCATCATTAAAATAATAGAAACTATGCAGCCATTCATCTGTTGATTCAACCGCAGTCTCAACACAAAACCTGCTTTCAAATTCAGCATTGCCATTCCACACATCGAGTAAATATTGCTTTTTATCATTAGCCGAACCGTCATCAAGCAGACCGATATGCGGAAATACTTTATATCCGTCATTTTCAAAATTAATAAACTTACATTTCTTATTCGCGGGATGGGGATAATGTGCCGTAAACACCGCAATACAAGGCATCGTTCCGACATTATAGAAAGTATCGGGATTTAATGTAATAACGCCTTCCAAAGTATGCTTGGCAAATATTTCCTCTTTAATGCTCTGTTCGTCCTTTGATTTACCCGCCATGGAAGATTGCGGAACAATAGCAATACATCTTCCGCCTTCAAGCAATGAATCCAAAAGATGTGCTATAAAATTGATCTCATAGCACTCGGGATTGCTTCTTGAACCTTGAGAATACGGAGGATTGATCATACCGACGGTTGCCTGTTTTAATTGAAGTTTACTCGGATTGTATTTAAAAAAGTCGCCGTTTATCAAATTACTTTTCCCATCGCCGCGCAAAATCATATTTGTTGTTGCGATGGTGAACATATCAACCCGCTGTTCTATGCCGTGAAGCTGTTTATGCCTGATACTTCTCTTTATATTATCGTCACTTGCAATTTTGAGCATATTGTGCATTGCCGCGATCAGAAAAGCGCCGGTACCGCAGCAAGGATCAAGAACAACATCCTCTTCATTCAAATTCGCAAGATCACAAAATAATTGTGTAATGTGCTTCGGTGTCAAAACTATTCCGAGAGACTGTCCGTCTCCTCCCTGATAGCTCATAAACTCGCCGTAAAAGCGCCCGATATAATCCTCTGCCGAAGTATTATACTTAATTGTTTTAAAAATATTTATATTGAGAAATTCCGCAAAAAATCTAAGAGGCGTTTTACCGAGCCTGTGGTGAACTTCGTTTAAAGCGACCGTGCTTTCAATAAATGAAAACTGGCTTAAAATTTTATCCTTTTTCACTTCAGGTGAAACATTTGCTCTTGTTAAATTATCCTTGATCGCGTCATAAATTTTCTTTCCGTCTGTTTTTACAGTATCTCCTGTTAAAAAATCAATTGAGAAATTATTATGCTCCTGTTCCTTTAAAGCCAACAAAATTCCCGAAACCACCAACGGTTTTTCGGCATCTTTTAAGTTTCCGTAATCTCTTAAGTAATTATGAAGTTCTTCAGCGTCTTTTAATAAATCTTTAAGTTCTTTTTCCCTGTCGGTATTTTCCTTAACGATTTCCTTAATATAGTAATCATGAATATTATTTTCATTGAAAGAAATAAATGTTTTTACATCATCAAGTTCAATATAATTTTCCGTTTCATCAATGTAAACAGGGGTTATTCTGTTGTGCCTGGCATTTCCCGATACGCCGAACGCGATAACCTTTTTAAAGTTTGTATTATTTACAATATGCTTTGCATAATGAACAGCACCGTTTACCGCATAATTTAAAACAGAATCCGTGTCCGTTGAAATCAAATTATTATCATCTTTTTTGATATGATTCGCAACGGACGCTTTATCTTCTATAACCAATATAAAATCTTTGACAACGCAAACATATTCGGGAAATCCCGATTTTCCCGTTCCCTTTTTTGAGGCTGATTTCAGCGCTTTTTCGATTTCTTCAATTTCACTTCCCTGGGCGGTAAAGATGATACCTGCTTCATTCAATAATCCCGCAACATATAAATCGGTATTTACTTCTTTTTCATTACGCAGCATAAGCATTGCCTCTCTATCATCCAAAATGCGCATTTCTTTACTTGCAAAAAGCAGGCAGCAAATCAAAATCTCTTAACATAATTCTACTTAATTTAACTTAACTTGTCAATAAGAGCGCCTTACATAAGATTGGCATATTAAAGCCGTTATAGTAATCCGGCAAATCATATTTTTGTTGAATGATTTATGATTTTATGATACTATTTTTATAGATATTTAAAGGGAATGATAAAGATGAGAATAGCAATATGCGATGATGATATAAAATGCGTAAACGATTTAAAGCTGCATATTGAAGATTATATGAAAAAGCACCATATCAATGCGGAATTTTTTACTTTTAGCACCCGCCCCCGTGCAATTTTGGAGAATTTTGACGCATTTGATCTTGCTTTTCTTGATATTCAAATGCCGGAGATTGACGGAATAACTCTGGCAAAAGAACTGAAAAAGCGTAACAGTAAGATCATACTGTTTTTTGTCACGGCTTTTGAAGAATATCAGGATGAAGCAATGGATTTGCAGATATTCAGATTTTTCAATAAACCTCTTGACATCAACCGCCTTTATGCCGGACTTGACAGAGCTATGGAATTTATTAACAAATCGTATATAGACATATTCCTGGAAAACGAGGGCAAACAGATCAGGGTATTGATTGACGATATAAAATATATCCGCCGTGAAAACAGAAAAAACACGGTTTTTACAGTCAACGGGATTTTCAACGCAGGCATCAGCTTTGACAAATTAATTGAAAAGCTTCCGAACACTTTTTTCTATCTTGTTCATAAGTCCTTTTATGTAAATATACACCATATTACGGAATACGGCTATAAAGAAATATATATTGACAATACGCGAATCTCCGTTGCAACAAGAAAACAGGCGGATTTTCATAAATATTGGTTTGATTATGTTAAGAGGAGATAGATATGCTGAACAATATTGCATTCATCGCCGTTTATTTTATTGAAATGCTTATATCCTATATGTTCTTTTCACAAATCGGCGAAAAAAAGCACAATATATGGATTTGCTTTACTATCGGCATTGTTACGTTTGAGGTTGGCGCTCTTTTCAATTTTATTTTTTCAAATACCGTTTGGCTGAATTTATTGGTGTTTGTAATAATTAATTTTGTTTTTTCTGTCTGCTGTTTTAAAATAAAATCTTCAAAAGCATTATTTTACTCGGTAATTCTGGATCTACTTTCCGGCGCATCAGAGTTTTCATCGATTTTCATAATATCAACATTGACGCAGACAAAAATAAACGCTTACAATGACAGTATCGAAATGTTTATTATCGACGCTTCGATAAGCAAAATCCTGTATTTTTCAACGTGTATGATGCTCGCGCATTTTATAAAAAAAGATAAAAGGAATGTAAAACTGCCGATTGAATTATTCTTTTATCCTTTGGTAAACGAGTTTGTTTTGATTGTTCTCTGGGGTATTTGCGCAAACTATAATTTAAGCAATAAGCATCGTATATTACTGTCTGTTATCACTATCGCCATATTCTTTTCAACAGTAATAATCTTTATACTGTATCAAAATAATATTGAAAAAGAAAATCAATATTTTATTATGGAAAAAGAAATGGAAAAAATTAATACAGACAAAAAATATTATGATATACTTGAACAGCAAAACAAGGAACTTATGATCTATGCTCACGATACGAAAAAACATCTCAACGCAATAAGGGAATTAAACGACAATAAACAGATAGACGAATATTTAACAAAAATGACCGATGATCTGAAAGCACACAGCAGAGCCTGCCACTGCGGCAATCATACGCTTGATGTAATAATTAACAAATATGTTACCGAATGTGAAATAAAAGGCATCCATTTTGATTTCGATACAAGGCTGTCAAATTTAAAAATAGTTGATGATTATGATTTGGTAACGATTCTGGGCAATATACTGGACAACGCTGTTGAATCAGCCGATAAGAGCAAAGAAAAGTATATATCATTAAATACGAATAAAGTGAACACATATGATTCGGTAATAGTGAATAACAGCTGTGATTGGCAACCTGAAACCACAGACAGCGAACTGAAAACCACTAAAAAAGATAAAAAGTCACACGGCTTGGGTATAAAAAGCGTTAAGAAGATATTAAAAAAATACAAAGGAGATTTATATTGGGAATACGATGATAAAATCAAACAATTTACAACTACGATTATATTAAAATAAGAAAAATCGGTCTGACTTAAAATTGTCAAGCCGATTTTTCTTGCGTTTCGACTTGTTTTTCTTGCGTTTCGTTATTTAATATTAACTTTTTATTACATAAATGATAGAGTTATATAAGTTAATACCGTTTGATATGAAATGGGGAAAGCAATTGAGAAGAGAAGGAACAACAATCCGTGAGGCAACGGAAATGTGGGTACATGAGATGAACGCTATTCCGAGCGGAGTAATTGAAAAACTTATGCGCATAGAGCCAGAAAAATGGACGGAAGTGACGGCGCCTGTCAGCGGTGACGAGGTGTATGTCTTCAATGTACCCAAGAAAGAACATATGGGACAAATTGTAGAGGTCTGTACGACAACAAAAAATGACGGAACGGTCGACCTTGTTTATCATATTGAGCTTGACGACAGAAAAGAAATTCGTGTCGGAGCCAATGGATTTGAGGTCGAAAGAAACGGTGTTCTTCCGATGTGGGGAACGATGTGGACGTTCGGAGACAGTTCAGACTACTACTGGCTTAAAGAACTGAACGGTATTCGAATTATGTCCGAGTGCGGCTTCCGCGTCTATGAAAACGCGGAAATCGGCTATTTTTTCGGAATTGACAGAGCAGGTTATGATTTCTATGAAACACACTGGATTCCGCTTTACAGAAGGCGCGGCCTGCAATGGCACGATGAAAGAACGGAAAAAAAGCAATTCTATATGACCGAGAAGAGAAAGGCTCAGCTATACAAGCCGATGCTTGACTGCCTGTCGGTTCTGACAGAAAACTCTGAAATGCTTGTCAGCTATCTCAGAAGTATCGGCTTTACGGAACAGGAAATAGCATTTGAAGGATTAAAAATAATCGGAGTCGGAGACAATAAGTAAAAAGCCTCAACGGGACGTTTTCAAATATTGAGTAAGCCCGCTGAAAGGTATACAATAGGAACTGCTTTCAGTCGGACTGCGGTCAATAAAGTGGACAATTGAAATGCTAAAAATAAATATCTTCAATTGAAGTGAAAGCGCTTTGTTTTGCGAATACGGTCTGTAAGGATTGTACTATCTTTTCTGCCTCTCTGAAAACCTCGTTATTGCGGTACATACAGCTAAATAACCGTAAAGAACCGAACCTGTTGAATTCAACGGTTCGGTTCTTTTTATATTGTTTTCTTCCATTATAAAGACGGCGATTGGAAAACTCAACCGCCGTCTTTTTTTAATTATTAAGCGCCCTCAATATCCGTATCAGGTTCACCGCTTGCGGTTAGTATGTCTGACGTTTTGAAAGCTTCAATCACTGTCTCATCGACTCCAATCAAGCAAGGATTTGAAGGAGTTCAAGAAGACTTGAGATAACGTCGTCTGTTTCACCGGTAAGTCTGTCAAGTACCTGTGAAATAATTCCGGATACCGAATCGGAAACATTACCGAGGAGACCGCCGATCAGATTATTGATCTTGTCGAAGTTATCCTTGT
>CANPXD010000023.1 GCA_947585615.1 uncultured Clostridia bacterium | reverse complement strand
AAGAAAGGGGCTTTTCCCCGCGGGCAGGCTTGATAAAAACACAACGGGATTTGTTCTTATCACTGACGACGGCGATTTTGCGCACAGGATATTAAGTCCCCAAAGTCATATTCCGAAGGTTTATACCGCAAAGCTTGACAAGCCTTTTACGCCTGCGATTGCCGCCGCTTTTGCGGACGGGGTGGAAATCGGCGGAGAAAAATGTCTGCCTGCTCATCTTGAAGCCTGTTCGGAAGATTTTACCGAGGCAAGAGTCACGATCCGGCAGGGAAAATATCATCAGATAAAAAGAATGTTCAAAAAATATGCAATAGAAGTTCTCAGTCTCAGACGTATTAGTATGGGACGGCTCAGTCTTGACGAATCACTTGCCGAGGGCGAGTGCAGGTATCTTGACGAAAATGAGGTTGAAAAAATTAAATCGGTTTGAGTCGCTTTTGAAAACGGCAGCTTTTACAGACGCGAAATCAATGAAAAACACAATATATTGTGCCTTTTTGTTCGGCAAACAACATTTTATGCAAGTTAGACAAAAATTTAATAAACAATTTGTAAAAAAGGTTGCAAATTGTTTATAGTCATTGTATAATATCAACAAGAGAATTGTCTGCGCTTTGTGCATATTTTCAACAGATTTTCTAAGGAGGGATTCTCTTGCCGAACAGATTGTTTCAGGGCATCGTGAATCAGATGAGAGATACCATAGACCGCAATTTGGGAGTTGTGGACGAAAGCGGAGCGGTTATTGCCTGCTCTGAGCTTGGACATATTGGAGAAATCCGAAAGGGCGTTGTGTCTGCAGGCGTTTTCGCGGGTTTGCAGACTTGTGTTGACGGCTGCACATATAAGGCGTTCGGTAATTCCGTACATCCCGAATATGCCGTCTTTCTTGAGGGAACAGACGATATGAGCAGACATTATGCAGACCTTATCGCCGTTGCCTTTGACCAGATAAAGCAGAATAACGACGAAAAATTTGACAGGTCGAACTTTGTTAAAAACGTTATTCTTGATAACATTCTTCCCGGAGATATTTACATAAAGAGCAGAGAACTTCATTTCAATAACGACGCTTCGAGAGTGGTGTTTATAATACGCATAACGCAGCACACCGATGTTTCCGTTTACGATGTGATACAGAATTTCTTTCCCGATAAAACGAAGGATTTTGTAATCAATATCAACGAAACGGATATTGCGCTTATCAAGGAAGTCCGTCCGAATGTTGAGATGAAAGATCTTGAAAAGCTCGCGAGGTCTATTTGCGACACGCTTTCCACGGAGTTTTACTGCAATGCGCTTGTGGGAATCGGAACGTGCGTTACGGGCATTAAGGATTTGGCGCGCTCCTTCAAGGAGGCGCAGGTTGCGCTTGAGGTCGGAAAGGTGTTTGATACCGAACAGCCGATAGTAAGCTATGAAAATCTCGGAATTGCGCGTCTGATCTATCAGCTTCCCACAACTCTGTGCGATATGTTCCTGCGCGAGGTGTTCAAAACAGGCTCAATTGAATCGCTCGATCAGGAAACGCTGTTCACCATTCAGAAATTTTTTGAAAACAATCTTAATGTTTCGGAAACAAGCCGTAAACTCTTTGTTCACAGAAACACTCTTGTTTACCGTCTTGAAAAAATCAAAAAAATCACAGGGCTTGATCTCAGGGAGTTTGATGACGCCATCGTCTTCAAGGTCGCTCTCATGGTAAATAAGTATCTTGATTCCAGTCCTGTAAAATATTAATTTTACACACGGTATCCGCAGCAACGGGATACCGTGTTTTTCTATCCAAAGCTGTTTAGTGGAGGGTGCTTTTTATTTTATATTGACAAAAAATTAACGAATATCGCCTGAAACTCTGTGGAAAAATATGTATTGATTTTAATAATGGCATATTTTATAATATTTATCGTAAATGAAACCCGAAGTTAAATAAGAGAGGTAATTACTATGAACGCATTGAACAAAAAGACGATAGAGGATATTGAAGTCCGCGGAAAAAAGATTCTTGTCCGCTGCGATTTCAATGTTCCGCTCAAGGACGGCGAAATTACAAACGATAAAAGAATCGTTGCCGCCCTTCCCACAATTAAATATCTTTCCGAAAACGGCGCCAGGGTAATTCTCTGCTCGCACCTCGGCAGACCGAAGGGTGAGTACAAGCCTGAATTCAGCCTTGCTCCTGTTGCGGTAAGACTGTCGGAGTATCTCGGACAGGAGGTAAAGCTTGCCGAGGACGAAAACGTGGTAGGTGAAAACGCAAAAACTCTTGCGGCAGGACTTCAGGACGGACAGGTTATGCTTCTTGAGAATGTGCGCTACAGAAAAGAGGAGACAAAGAACGAAGAGACTTTTTCAAAGGAACTTGCCTCTCTTGCCGATATTTTTGTAAACGACGCTTTCGGCACTGCCCACAGAGCGCACTGTTCAACGACGGGCGTTGCCGCATATCTTCCGGCAGTCTGCGGCTATCTTATTCAGAAAGAAATCACATTTATGGGCGGTGCTCTCGCGGATCCCAAGCGTCCGCTTGTCGCGATTCTCGGCGGAGCAAAGGTTTCCGATAAAATCGGTGTAATCACAAATCTGCTTGATAAGTGCGACACACTTATCATCGGCGGCGGTATGGCATATACTTTTATGAAGTCGCTCGGTCATCATATCGGTACTTCTCTCCTTGAGGAAGAACAGGTTGAAAACGCAGGAAAAATGATGAAGGATGCCGAGGAAAAGGGCGTTAAATTCCTTATTCCCGTTGACAATAAGGTCGGTAGGGAGTATGACGAAAACACCGAGGCAATGATTGTGAACAGCGATGAAATTCCGGACGGCTGGATGGGACTTGATATAGGACCTGAAACGCAGAAGCTGTTTTCAGAGGCAATCAAGGGCGCAGGCACGATTATCTGGAACGGTCCCATGGGCGTTTCCGAGTGGGATAATTTTGCGGCAGGCACGATTGCCGTTGCAAATGCCGTTGCGGAGTCGGGCGCAATTTCCATTGTCGGCGGCGGAGATTCCGTTGCTGCTGTAACAAAGCTCGGATTCAGCGATAAAATGAGCCATATTTCAACAGGCGGCGGCGCGTCTCTTGAATTCCTTGAAGGCAAGGAACTTCCCGGAATTGCCGCGCTCAACGACAAAGAATAAGACTGTTTAAACAGGAAAGAGGTAACGAATTATGAATAAAAAGCTTCGCAAGGCGGTTATCGCCGGAAACTGGAAGATGAACAATACGCCTGCGCAGACAGCGGCTCTCATCGGCGAGATGAAGCCTCTTGTAAAAGACGCGGACTGCGACGTTGTTATATGCACGCCGTTCGTTGATTTGCAGGCGGCTCTCGACGCTGCGGCAGGCTCAAATATCAAAATAGGCGCGGAAAACTGCCACTGGGCTGAAAGCGGCGCATTCACAGGAGAGGTATCCGCCCCGATGCTCAGCGCGATGGGCGTTCCGTATGTAATTATCGGTCACTCGGAGCGCAGGCAGTATTTCGGCGAGACAGACGAAACGGTAAACAAGCGTTTGCGCGCCGCTCTGGACAGCGGGCTTAAGGTAATTCTCTGTGTGGGCGAGGTACTTGCCCAGAGAGAACAGGGCGTAACGTTTGAGGTTGTGGGACTCCAGACAAAGATTGCGCTTCAGGGCGTAACAAAGGAGGAACTTGAAAACGTCATTATCGCGTATGAGCCTGTATGGGCAATCGGAACGGGCAAAACCGCAACTGCCGAACAGGCGGACGAAGTGAACGGATATATCCGTTGCGTGATTGAGGAACTTTACGGCAGAGATGCCGCAGACGCCTTTGTTGTTCAGTACGGCGGCTCGATGAATGCGAAAAACGCCGAGGAGCTTCTTGCAAAGGAAAACGTTGACGGAGGACTTATCGGCGGCGCGTCTCTCAAGGCGGAGGATTTCTCAATCATCGTAAAGGCGGCAAGCAAATAATAGTTCAGATTATCTGGTCCTCTTGTCCGAAGGCAGGAGGGCTTTTTTGAGGGAAAGGAAACTGCAATGAAAAAACCTGTAGTATTGTGTATAATGGATGGTTTCGGCAAAAATGATTCCGATTACGGCAATGCCATTGCAATGGCAAAAAAGCCCAATCTTGATAGGCTGATGAGCGAATGTCCGATGACTTATATAGGAGCGTCGGGAATGGATGTGGGTCTGCCCGACGGACAGATGGGAAACAGCGAAGTGGGGCACACCAATATCGGCGCGGGCAGAGTTGTCTATCAGCCGCTCACAAGAATAACAAAGGCGTTTCTGGACGGCGAAGCGGACAGAAATCCCATTCTTGTCGGTGCAATGGAAAACGCGAAAAGCAGTGCGCTTCATCTGATCGGTCTTGTTTCCCCCGGCGGCGTTCACAGCCATACAGAGCATCTTTACGGACTGCTTGAAATGGCAAAAAAGAACGGTGTGGAGAACGTTTATGTTCATGCTCTGCTTGACGGACGTGACGTTCCCCCTGCGTCGGCTGTTGATTATCTTGCCGAGCTTGAGGATAAGATGAAAGAAATCGGCGTCGGTAAAATCGCTTCGGTTATGGGCAGATTTTACGCGATGGACCGCGATAATATCTGGGACAGAGTTGAAAAGGCATATTCCGCTATGGTTTACGGCGAGGGTATTAAGGCAGAAAACGCCGTTGACGCTGTAAAGGAGTCGTATGAAACAATAGACGAAGACGGCAAGCATCTCACCGATGAATTCGTGCTTCCCACGGTTATAGGAGAGGACGGCAGAATCATGGAAAACGACAGCGTTATTTTCTTCAATTTCCGTCCTGACCGCGCGAGAGAAATCACAAGGACATTTGTTGATCCGGAATTCAACGGCTTTGAAAGGAAAAACGGCTTTTTCAGCCTGTATTATGTATGTATGACTCAGTATGATGCCGAAATGCCGAATGTTAAGGTTGCTTTCGGACCCGAGACACTTACGAACACCCTCGGCGAATATCTTTCCGCAAACGGAAAAACACAGCTCAGAATTGCCGAAACACAGAAGTATGCCCACGTCACGTTTTTCTTCAACGGCGGTGAGGAAAAACAGTACAAGGGAGAGGACAGGATCCTTGTTGATTCTCCCAAAATCTCCACCTTTGACCTTATGCCGGAAATGAGTGCCTACGGCGTGTCGGAAAAGCTGAATGCCGCTGTAAGAAGCGGAAAGTACGATGTTGTCATCGTCAATTTTGCAAACTGCGATATGGTCGGTCACACGGGAATCATTCCCGCGGCGGTAAAGGCTGTTGAAACGGTTGACGAATGCGTCGGCACGCTCGCGGAAGCGGTAAAGGAGATGGACGGCGTTCTGCTTGTTACCGCCGACCACGGCAACGCCGATAAAATGCTTGATGAAAACGGTGAACCGTTCACGGCGCATACAACAAATCCTGTTCCCTTTATCGTTTACAACTATCCCTGCGAGGTGAGAAACGGGGGCAGGCTTTGCGACATCGCGCCCACAATTTTAAAGATTATGAATCTTCCCCAGCCAAAGGAAATGACAGGCGAATCAATTATAAAATAAAAAGATAAAAGCTGCTTGAACAAAAAAACGTTCAGGCAGCTTTAAAAATTTTCAATCAAGCGTTAAATCATATGAACTGCATACGCCTGCGTCGAAATAAAAGGTGTCGCTTGTATAGCCAAACATACCGTAAAGCACCGCAGGAAACGTCCATTTATAATCATAAACCGTATGATCTCCCTGTTTTGTTATTTTTAATTCGTTAATAGCTACGCTGTTTATGCTTTCTCTGATTTCTTCGCGTGTTTTACCTATCGCACCGCCGTTTTTCCCGTTAAATTCATCATCACCGAGTTCATCAAGTACTGTGCTTTCTTCATCGTATTTTGCGAAAAGGTATTTCTGAGAACAGTTCATAACGCAGTATTCAACTTTTATGACGCAGTTTTCCATACGTTCATCAAAATCAATCTGAAGAGTCCAGTTACCGTTATGATACAAATAGGTATCGCACCGAATTATCTCGCCGCTGACCGTGCGGTCGCGCGTGTATTTTTCAAATTCATATCCGCTGTTTTTGAGATAGGATTCAAGCTCCTTTTGCTCGCCGGTATCATATTTTTTCTCCAATTCAAACGCATATGCCACAAGTTCTTCACGGACAATTTCCTGCTTTTCGCAAAAACGCTCATTCATCAAATAAGACGGAACGGAAAGAGCCGCCGTAATAACAGAAAAAACAATGCAGCAGGAAAAAATGGTTGAGGCTGTCCTGTTCTGCCGTTTGGTGTTTTTAAGCCGTTTAATCTGTACGCAATGATAAATATTGTAAAGATTCGGCAAAAAAATTACTGCGTTTACGGCAATCGTTGTTGCAATACGCAAAAAATTATAAATGCTGTCCGCTGATTCACAGTTGTTCAGTACCATATTTAATACGGGATATATAAGTTTCTGCGTGCTGATTTGCATTGCCGTGGCGGAAGCAATCATCAGTACTGCGGAAAAAAAGACGCTTTTCAGTTTTATTGCGGCAGCCGTATCCAGTAGATTGTTTATAAGAATAAGCGCCGCGCCTGTAAACGGAAAAACAAAAGCGTTCTTGTCTGTCGGAAAAGTAAACAGTGCGCCTGCATTTACGCAAACCGTACAGAGAATAAAAATACCTATGATTTTTTTATTTTTCCTGCGGTGAATTTCGCTGAGCCGCTGTCCGATTATTTCTCCGCTGCCCATTGCTTCGTTTGCTTTTTCTTCGCTTGTCTCCGTGTCATACCCGATGGATTCAAAAAATTCCTTTTTCAATTCTAAATGCTCTTTCAGCTCAAGCATAACGGCTTTCCTGTCCTCGGCAGATTTAAGCTGATCTTCGGCGGATTTTAAAAAGTCTTTCATTATGCAAGCTCCAGAACTTTTTTGACAGATGATGAAAAATATTCAAATTCCTCTTTCTTTTTCGCAAGCGCGCGCCTGCCTCTGTTTGTTATATGATAATATTTTCTTTTGCGGTTTTCGTGTTCCTCCCAGTAACTTTCAACAAGACCCTTGCTCTCGAACGTGTGCAGAATGGGATAAAGCGTACCCTCGTTCAAAACAAACGCACCGTTGCTTTGCGAATCTATTTCCTTAACAATTTTGTAGCCGTACATATCCTCCCGCGATATTGCCGAGAGAACAAGCGCTTCTGTACTGCCCTTTAAAAGCTCCTTGCTTATCTTCATAACCTTGCCCTCCTATACATTGTAAATCTATGTATATTATAAAGTGATGTACTTTGTAATGTCAATTTCTATTTTCAAAAATGTGCTTTTTGACTAATTGCAGTGCGCTTTACAGCCTGTATTTGTATAAAATATCCAAAATCTGTAAATACTTTTCTACATAAAGACTTGTTGAAATACAAACATTCATATTGTAAAATGAAATAAAAAGGGTGATTTTTAATGGATAATGTTATCCCGATTACGTCTCCGAGGGACGACAGGGTTTTTATTCGGGTAAAAAGCGGTCATTTCGTAACGGCGAACGCGCATATTAATTATTATGTCGGAACGTCGGATATAAAGCACAATCACACGGTTTCAAACGACGCCGCAATGCTGCTTGCCGAGTATTATGTTACAAGAGGCATTGAGGTTGACAGCGTACTCTGCCTTTACGAAACGCAGGCGCTCGGGGCATATCTTGCGCACGAGCTTTCAAGACCGACGATGATGTCGCCGAATCCGGACCCCAATATCTATGTTCTCGGCCCGGAGTACGATGTTCAGGGAAATATCATTTTCCGCGATAATCTCCAGAGAATGATAAGAAACAAAAAAGTGCTGGTTCTCATATCCTGCATTACAAGCGGAAAAACGGTTGAGCAGGCAATAGAGAGCATCGGCTACTACGGCGGCAGGGTTGTTGGAATTTCCGCCGCTTTCAGCGCGGCAAGAAAGATAGCCGGAATAGAGGTAAATTCAATTTTTACCGCCGAGGATCTTCCCGGCTATAAGGTTTACGAGGCAAAGGACTGTCCCCTCTGCCGAAGCGGCGTTCCCGTCTATGCCATCGCGAACGGTTACGGCTATTCAAAGTTGTAAAAAGCTTTTATCATCGGACTTGACAATTTGATTATAGATGTTATAATATTTTTTACTGAATAAAAACAGTACCCGAAAAAACTGTGAAGCAGAAAAAGATTGTGATTTTTGTTTCAGAGAGCCGGCGGTCGGTGCAAGCCGGTACGAAAATCCTGATGTATAGCTCTCTGTGGAGTTGCCGTTCTGAACAGCAGCACAGCTGAAGATAGGAGCGGACGTGCAACGGCGTTAAACGTTAAGGCATTGTATGATGCTGAAGGGCGGAGAAATCCGTCGAAGTAGGGTGGTACCGTGTAGACTTTCTACGCCCCTATATTTTAAGGGGCGTATTTTTTTGCCCCGAAAAGGAAAGGAGTCATTCACAATGTTAGACGGATACAAAAAATACATTCCGTTCAAACCAATCAACATTCCCGACAGAACATGGCCCGATAAGGTCATAACAAAAGCTCCGATCTGGTGCTCGGTCGATATGAGAGACGGAAACCAGGCGCTTGTTGACCCGATGAATCTTCAGGAAAAGCTGGAGCTTTTCAACACACTTTTAAAAATCGGAGTCAAGGAAATAGAGGTCGGCTTTCCGTCAGCCTCGGACACGGAATACGAAATCCTCAGAACGCTTATAGACGGGAATTATATTCCCGACGACGTTACAATTCAGGTGCTTGTTCAGGCACGCGAGCATCTTATAAAGAAAACCTTTGAGGCAATCAAGGGCGCGAAAAATGTTATTGTTCATTTTTATAATTCCACTTCAACGCTCCAGAGAAAGGTTGTTTTCAAAACCGATATGCAGGGCGTTATAGACATTGCGGTAAACGGCGCAAGGCTTATAAAGGATTTAACGGATCGTATGCTTGCCGAAAATCCCGATATGAACATAAGATACGAATATTCTCCCGAATCGTTTACGGGCACAGAGATTGACAATGCCATCAAAATCTGTGAAGAAGTTATGGACGTTATGGAAGCGACGGCGGAAAATCCCATTATCCTTAATCTTCCGTCAACGGTTGAATGTTCAACTCCCAACGGTTACGCAGACCAGATAGAATATTTCTGCCGCCATATGAAAAACAGGGACGCCGCGATTATTTCTCTTCATCCGCATAACGACAGAGGCGAGGGCGTTGCCGCCGCGGAGCTTGCGCTTATGGCGGGAGCGGACCGTATAGAGGGCACTCTTTTCGGAAACGGAGAGCGCACGGGCAACGTTGATATGGTCACACTTGCACTAAATATGTGGACGCAGGGTGTTGATCCCGGGCTTGATTTTCATGACATAAATAAAATTAAAGAGGTTTACGAGCGCACGACGAAAATGAAAGTGCCGCCCAGGCATCCCTATGCCGGGGAGCTTGTGTTCACCGCATTTTCGGGTTCTCACCAGGATGCTATAAATAAGGGAAAAATCTATATGGACGAAACACATTCCGATTATTGGGAAGTGCCGTATCTTCCGATAGACCCGGCAGATGTGGGAAGAGAGTACGAACCCGTTATCCGCATCAATTCCCAGAGCGGCAAGGGCGGCGCGGCGTTTGTTCTTGCGAATGAATACGGAATAAAAATGCCCAAGGCCATGCACGCGGAGTTCGGAGCTATAGTTAAACACGCCTGCGACGAAAAGGGCAAGGAACTGCTCAGCAGCGAGGTGTTTGACCTGTTTCAGAAGGAATACAGGAACGTTGCGGGGCCCTACAGGATCATAAATCATAAAACGTATGAGGAAAAGGAAGAGGATGAATACCTTACGCGCGTTCATTTCGAAGGAACGATAAAGATTAAGGACGGCAGTCACGTCAAAGTTGAGGGCAAGGGAAGCGGCCCGATAGAGGCGTTCGTAAACGCGATTGCGCAGGTCGGAATAACGGGCTACGAATTTGTTGATTACAGTGAACACGCGATTTCCGTCGGTTCGGATTCAAAAGCCATTTCTTATATCCATCTCAAAAACCCGTCAGGCAAGGATATTTTCGGTATCGGCGTTTCTCATAATATCGGCTATGCCTCGCTTAAAGGCATTATCTGCGCAATCAACCGCGACCAGGATGATTGCTACAGAGACGATACAATGCCCGGTATCTTTGAAAAATAAGGAAAAAGAAGATGAATAATGATTGGGATTCAAACAATTATACCGATAATTTTCAGTTTGTGCATAAATACGGCGAGAGCCTTATAGATCTGCTAACCGTTCAGAAAAAAAGCTTTGTAGTGGATTTGGGGTGCGGAAACGGCGCTCTTACAAAAAAGCTCGCCGAAAGGGGCTATCGCGTCTTGGGGATAGATTCATCTGAGCAAATGCTTGAAAAGGCAAAAGAACTGCACCCTGAACTGGATTTCAAACTTGGCGATGCCTGTAAATGCAGATTGGATGAAAAAGCGGACGCGATTTTTTCAAATGCCGTATTTCATTGGATAGACGATCACAAACTACTTGTAAAAAATCTTTCGCAAAATCTAAAATCAGGCGGTGAATTGGTTTTTGAATTTGGGGGAGAAGGAAATGTTTCCACCATTCAAAGCGCACTTTGCGCCGCTTTTAGGGAGCAAGGTCTGAAATATTCCTGGAATTCAAATGTCGGCTCTATCGGTAATTTTGCCTCATTGCTGGAAAAAAACGGATTCACAGTGAGATTTGCGTCGCTTTTTGACAGACCCACGGAACAGAACGGCGAAAAAGGACTTGAGAACTGGATAAATATGTTCAGAGGAAACACGTTTAAGAGCGTTGACGCCGGAACAAAAGCCAAAATATTAGCCCGCACGGAGGAAATATGCCGTCCCCTGTTATACAGAGACGGTAAATGGTATATTGATTATGTACGGCTCAGAATGAAGGCCATAAAAAAATAATTTGTTTGGAGGATATATATGAATCAGTATAAAATCACAGTTCTAAAGGGGGACGGAATCGGCCCTGAAATAGTTGACGAATGTATCAAAGTGCTGAACGCCGCAGGTGAAAAGTTCGGCTTTAAGTTTGCGTACGATTATCAGCTTCTCGGCGGCTGCGCCATAGACGAAACAGGCGTGCCGTTCCCGAAAAAAACAGAGGATGCCTGCAAGGCGTCGGACGCAGTGCTTCTCGGCGCTGTCGGCGGCCCGAAATGGGACAGCCAGCCGGGAAATAACCGTCCCGAAAAAGGACTTCTTGCAATCCGCGAGGCGCTTGGGCTTTTTGCCAATCTTCGTCCCGCAAAGATTTTTGCGCCGCTCAAAAACGCGTCTCCCATCAAGGAGGAAATAATCGGAGACGGGCTTGATATACTCATTGTCAGAGAGCTGACGGGCGGCATCTATTTCGGAGACAGAGGAACGTATGAAAAGGACGGTGTTGTCGGAGCATACGATACGGAGCGTTACACCGTCCCCGAGATAGAAAGAATAGTCAAGGCAGCCTTTGAATACGCTATGAAACGCCGCAAAAAACTCACCTGCGTAGACAAGGCAAATGTGCTTGATTCCTCAAGACTTTGGAGAAAAGTTGCCGAGGAGGTCAGCATCGGTTATCCCGAGGTTGAGCTGTCCTATATGTATGTGGATAACTGCGCAATGCAGCTTGTGCGCAATCCGGGACAGTTTGACACGATTGTAACTTCAAATATTTTCGGCGATATTCTCTCGGACGAGGCGTCAATGATCAGCGGCTCAATCGGTATGCTCGCATCTGCGTCGCTTGCCGAGGGCACGTTCGGTCTTTACGAGCCGATCCACGGCTCCGCTCCCGATATTGCGGGTCAGCAAAAGGCAAATCCTCTTGCAACAATCCTTTCCGGCGCGATGATGCTGCGCTATACTTTTGGTGAGGTGAAAGCGGCACAGGCAATTGAAAACGCCGTAGACGCGGCGCTCACAAAAGCAAGAACGCCTGATATTTATGAGGATGGCTTTGATAAAGTCACAACTTCTCAAATGGGTGACCTTGTAGTTTCGCTTTTATAATGAACAATACTGTTAAAAACGCTGTTCGGTTTTACCGCGCAGCGTTTTTCTGTCTCTTTATTCAATTTTAAATATCAAATAACAGCGCATTTTCTATAATAAAAATTTTGACATAGCATACACATCCTGATATTCTCCGCGTGCATTTTTCCAATGACGGGGCAGGTGTCCGTTTATTTTGAACCCAAGAACGAGACCCCGGCTTTTTTAACTGAATCCACAAATCATGGTAACCTATATGGACATGATTTTCAAACGGCATTGACAGAGGAAAGTTAATGCTTGACAGAGCAGGTAATGTTTGCTATAATACATAGGCTACCTTGAAAAAGGCGGCGATCCTTGCCCGCTGCAAAGGCTGCGGGCCAAAAGTCCAGAAGGAGGTGCACAGGAATGGCATTAAAAAAGTACGAAATCGTATTGGTTTTCTCACTCTCTAAGGGCGAGGAGGCAGTTGAGGCACTGAAAGCGAAATTCACCGATCTGATTCAGGCTAATGGCACTCTTGGCGAAGTTGAGGAATGGGGCAAGCGTAAGCTCGCTTATCCGATCAACTACGAAACAGAGGGTTATTATGTTGTTGCTCAGTTTGAGTCTGAAGAGAGCTTTCCGGCAGAGCTTGACCGTGTAATTAATATTACAGACGGTGTTCTCCGCTCGCTGATTGTTGCTAAGGGCGAATAACGGGAGGCGCAAGATGATTAATTCCGTTGTAATTATGGGAAGATTGACTTACGATCCCGAATTGAGAACAACGCCGAACGGTATATCTGTTGTAAGCTTTCAGGTTGCGTGCGACAGAAATTATCAAAGATCGGGCGAAGACAAAAAAACCGATTTTATTGATCTTACCGCTTGGCGCCAGACTGCTGAATTTATTTCCCGTTATTTCCGCAAGGGTTCAATGATTGCCGTTGAAGGTTCTATTCAAACAGAAAATTATACGGACAAAGACGGAAATAAGAGAAAAAGAGTCCAGGTTGTCGCAAATAATGTTTCTTTCTGCGGTTCAAAGGCAGAAAGCGGCACAACTTCAAATCCTGCGTACAGTCAGCCCGCTCCGAGCTATGCCTCGGCGGACAACAGTGATTTTGAAGAGATTGTCGACGATGATGATGATTTACCATTTTAAGTTAGGAGGAAACCGATTATGGCATATGTTAAGGGCGGCCCGAGAAAAAGCCGCAGAAAGGTTTGCCAGTTTTGCGTAGATAAATGCGAATGTATTGATTATAAGGATGTTGCAAAGCTCAACAGATATACTTCTGAAAGAGCGAAGATACTTCCTCGCCGTGTTACAGGCACTTGCGCAAAGCACCAGAGAGAGCTTACGACCGCAATTAAGCGCGCACGTCAGATTGCTCTTCTTCCGTACAGCGCAGACTGATTGATTTAAAATTTAAAGGACCTCAGACGAGGTCCTTTTTGTTTTTTTAAAATTCATCCTTATTAAATGAATCCACAGTTAAATTCTTTATAAATAAGTTAAACAGTCTGAAAATTTGTTTCTATGATTTTACAGATAAGCGCTTTTGTGGGGAAATCGCAGTAAATCGTTCCGTAGTAATTGCTTTTATCCAGAGGGTATTTCATAAATTGTGCGTTTATATACCGCGCGTTTCTTTCGGGCCCTTTCAGTCCGCCTGCCGTGGAAAGATAGTTTATGATATATCTGCCGTCAAAAGGAGCAGCACTGTCTAAAAAAGGCTTGATACATTCATTCCAACGTGGGATGGGTTTGTATTTGAATCGATCCTGAACCATAAACGTCTCTTTGAACTTTCCGCTCGTTTCAAGCAGGAGCGGCTCGGGTACGGCAGTATCCTGTTCCACCCACTTTGAAAAATCAATACCCATGTCGCTATCGGTAAAATCATGGCTCTGCTCTGCTTTGCAACGGCGTATAAGAATGATTCTGCCTTTCGCCTCACCGAGAGACGGCACGCGGTTTTCGGTAAACCATCTGTTTTCGTTTCCCTTAATATATGTATAAAGCAGGTTATCAAAGCATTTTTCGTTTTCTTTATTGCTGTCGTTTTTGAACTGAAAAATGACGGTTTCACTTGGATTTTCTTCAAGAAAACGATAACAGTGAGAAAGCACGTCCGCCAGATCCATCTGTTTGCCGAGCCTGTTCGGCGAATTGAATGCCTTTGCAATTCCGTGAACCATGACAAGTCTTTCACCCGAAGAAGCGACTCGTATATCAAGAGCGCGTACGCCGAGGCAGAGTTGCTCGAAGATGTTCATATTCTGACACCTTGAAATATGCGGAAACTGTACGTACTGCGTAACACAGTCGTGCGTTCCCGGAATGTTATATCGAAGCACCGGAATATCGAAATCAAGATTTTTCATCCAGTTTTTTGTGCTGATTTCCATTTTTATCACCGATTTCATTATATCATTTTCACAGCCGTTCTTCAAGATGATTGAAAAAGTGTTCCTTATACTGTATAATATTAAAGTTGAAATCTATCGTGTATAACTCTTCGTTGCTTGATAATCGGAGGACAAAAATATGATTCTTTTTGAAAAAAGCGGAGCGGTTACGCCCGAAAATGACAAAATGAATATTGTTTTGCCGTTTGAAGTCCCCGATGGGATTAAAAAACTTATCATTGATTATTCCTATTCGCCCAAAATCCTCGAAAACAGGGAAAAATCACTTCAAATGATAAATAACTGCCTTCAAAAATATTCCGAACCGGGAAACGCGGAGGCGTATCTGCCCGTAAAAAATTTGATTACCGTTTCGCTTGACGATCGCAATTCGTACAGAGGCGCGGCGCACCGCCAGGCGGAGACGCAGCGCCATATAATCGGAGAGGATTTTGCGTCTCCGGGGTTTGCAAGAGGAAAAATCAGCGCCGGTGAATGGCGGCTTGTTCTTAATGTTCACTGCTGCGTCTGCCGCGTGGACTACAAAATCAGGATAAGCGGGGAGGAAAAATAAATGAAATACTTTTCCGCAGAGCTTCATTGCCATACAATCCATTCAGACGGAAATTTCACACCCGAAGAACTTCAGCACGCCGCTGTCAATGACGGACTTTCGCTTGTTGCGCTCACGGATCATAACACCTTCAGCGGCTGGCAGGAGATGAATCCCGAAATCTGCCCGTTTATCAGAGGAACAGAGTGGACAACGTATTTCGGTCATATGCTTGTTCTCGGAGCAGAACATTTCGTTGACTGGCGCGACGCTGTTCCCGATAATATAGACGGTAAAATCAGGCAGGTAAAAGCCGCGAACGGACTTGTCGGGATAGCGCATCCGTTTCAGGCAGGTTCGCCGATATGCACGGGCGGAAGATGGGAATTTAACGTGCAAAACTGGGAAAATGTTGATTATATGGAAATCTGGCACGAGGATTTTTCTCCGGAAAACACTGAAAATGACAGGGCAACGGTTCTGTGGACGGAACTGCTCGACAGAGGTTTTCGTATCGCCGCAGCGTACGGCAGAGATTGGCACAGACCGCAGTGTGCAGACAGGCATTACGGCTGCACATATATCGGGATTGAGAGCGGTCACATTAATGAAAAGACGGCGCTGGAGGCTCTGCGCAGAGGAAGAACCGTTGTTTCGGCAGGCGCGCAATTCAGTTTTTGTGTCGAAATCGGCGGAAATGTATATTACCTCGGCGACGATGTGCCTTGCGGTGAAGCGGATATTGTTTTTTCAGCCGATGTTATCGCGCGCAGGGTGTTTGAGCAGAAAAAAAGCATAGAGTATAAAACAATAAGAGTAATTACCAACGGAGGAAAAACTGTGCTTGAAACACCGCCTGACACCCCGTCTGTTCATTTTTCGCTTGAAAAAAATCATTGGTACAGAGCGGAACTTTGGGGAACTCTTTTTAATGAAGAGAAGCCCCTTGCCATAACAAGTCCCGTCTATTCCGTTTGAGTGTACTGCTGTTTCAACGGCAGTTAAATGTTATACAAAGTAATTACCGCGCGGCGTTGTCTAATAATGTTTATAACATTCGACAACGCTGCGCGGTTTTTTAAACAAATTTTGAAAGGCTTTTCTGGATCTCAAAGATTTTCCCAGTCTGTTTTTTCGTTTTTATAAAAGTATTCACGGTCATGCTCGCCGATTGTGCGAAGCACCCTGCAGGGATTTCCCACTGCAACGACGTTTTCGGGAATATCCTTTGTTACAACGCTTCCTGCTCCTATAACGGAATTGTCGCCTACAGAAACTCCGGATACAATAACAGCGCCTGCTCCGATCCAGACGTTGTTTCCTATGCGCACGTCCTTGTTGTATTGCAGGGCGCGTTCCCTTAACTCAGGAAGAATCGGATGATTTGCAGTGGCGATTGTTACGTTCGGACCGAACATAACATTGTTTCCGATAAATATATTTCCGTCATCAACAAGCGTGAGATTAAAGTTTGCGTATACATTGTTCCCCATAAAAACGTGCTTGCCGCCCCAATTTGCGTAAAACGGCGGCTCAATATAGCAGTTTTCGCCTATTTTGCCAAACATTTTTTTCATCAGTTCCGGACGCTTCCAGGATTCGGACGGTCTGGTGCTGTTAAAATCATACAGCAAATCAAGATACAAATTCTGCTCGTTTATGATTTCATCAACTGTCGGATCGTAAATAAGTCCTGCATCCATACGTGCTCTCTGTGTCATAATGATACCTCCTGTGTTTCGGCTTTAATCCGTCGAATTTTATTATAGCATATTAATGAAGGCGTTTAAAGAATTATTTAATTCACTTTAAAATATGAAATCACGTGAGGGTGCTTTAAAGATGACTGTAAAATGTATATTTATTAAATTATTGAAAAAATATGCGAAATTGCATATGAAATGTGTAATTCTGCATTTTTATTGAAAAAATATTTGGTAAATATTAACATAAAAATACAAGAAGTTAAAAAGATTTTATTTATATGGCACAAAATTTTCTGCGCCGTATAAAACTTCAGAAAGGAAAGAAAAATCATGAAAAAAATAAAAAAAGCATTTGCGGTGTTTCTTGCGGCAGTAGTATTGCTTTGTGTAAATGCTGCCGTTCCCGTATATGCGGACGAGGAATCGGGAGAAGCGAGAATAGAAAGCATTGTCAGAAAATCTCTGAACAAAGCGGAAAAAGAAATGAAAAGTATTGCACTTGGTGCGGTTGCCTCTGTATCAACTTATGAGGAACTTGTGTCGGCGCTTGAAAACAAAATATCGAATATCTATATTTTGAACGATATATATCTTGAGGCGGCATTAAATGTTGACTACAGTGTTTCGTTCCTTGCCGACAGCGACACGGTCACACTGTTTTCAGGCTCAGGTTTTCGTCATATCCAGATAACCGCGTCTGATGTCCGGATTCAGTTTAATAATGTAATTCTCGATGGTCAGTATGACAGAGGCATAAGAGGCGGAGGAATTGAAACGGAGGAAGGTGTGTCGGATACGGCATTGACAGGTGCTATAATCCAAAATGGGTATTATTCGAGGAGAGGATCTGCCATCAATAATAATTCAACAACCGAGACAGGCTCGTTTTCGCTTTATAACTCCGTTATCAAAAATAATATGACAGCAAGCCACGGCGCCGTCTATTTAATGGCAACAGATGTGGTTATTTATAATACGCTGTTTGAAAACAACACGAGCAATTCAAACGGTTACGGAATATTATCATTAGATGCCGATGAGAGAACGACTGCTGTGATTTACGATTCTGTTTTTCGTGGAAACGCCATTGGACACGGCGGAGCAATCTATGTTTATGAAACAGATTTGTTTTTAAATAAAAATACGATTATAGAAAATAACAGCGCAAAAAAAGAGGGCGGCGGTATTTATGCCGAATATTCAAGTATTGAAAGCTATGCTGCAATAAATCATAATTCCGCAGGCAACAACGGCGGCGGAATTGCCCTTGTCTGCAGTTCACTTGTAATGCAGGACGGAGAAATAAGCTATAATTCTGCCGGTATGAATCGGACGCCATTTAATGATTACGGCGGCGGTGTTTCAATGAAAAGCGATCAAGAGCAGACGAGCGTTATGACTGTGAATGACGGAATCATACAGGGCAATGTTTCTATTTACGGCGGCGGGATAAGCTGCGATGTTTATTCAGAATTGGTAAACAGTGAATATCAGTCAAAGCTTTATATTAACGGGGGAACAATATCGGAAAACGGATATACCCTTGATGAAAACGGCACGATTGATAAAATATGTGATGAAGGCGGAGGCATATATGTTTATCAGGTTGAAATGACCGACGGCGTAATCGAAAACAATTTGTGTTCAGGTGAAGGCGGAGGGATTTTTACAGATAATTTCTTAATGAGCGGCGGAACGATTCAGGATAACGGATATTATGAAAATGCTTCAGGGCTTCAGGTGATTACATCTTTTGGCGGAGGACTTTATGCCAAAACCGCCACGATTACGGGCGGACTGATTTACAGCAATATGGCTAACAACGGCGGCGGAATAATATGTTATACGCTTAATTTGAGTGCGCCTGCATATATCAGATATAATGCGGCAACCAATAAAGGCGGCGGTGTGTATTTTGAAAGCAATAACAGCGGCGGCGATGTTGACTTTTCGAGGATAAGAAATAACACTGCCGAAAACGGCGGAGATCAATATTATTTCGGTTAAAAAAGCAATTTCAAATATATTCGCGCACAGAGACGGAACGGGGCATCCCCGTTCCGTCTCTGTTTAATAATTATTATGAAGTCATTTTACCTCAAAAAACAGTACACTTGCCTCAGTACCGTCGTTAAAAGGTTCATCACCGGCGACAAGCTCATAATTTCCGCCTGAATGTTTTTCCGCGATTTTATTCCAGAAAGCAACGCTTGCGATATTTTTGACGTGATATTTAATATGATAATAACCCTTGTGGATATTAAAAATCTGAGCCATTGCTTCGGATGCAATTCCTTGCCTTCTGAAATTGTATGAAACGAAGCATTCCGCAACAGACCAGTCAATAGGTCTTTTGCACTCGTGATATTTATTTAAAAGAGCAAACCCGGCGAGGGTGTCGTCGGCATAAATAAAATATGCAAATCTGTCGCTTTCGGCAAAATATGAATCTAAATATTTGTATCCGAATAAACCGTTGTTGTCAAACAGTCTTTTGTCATATTGTGAAAATTCATAATTGTATTTTTCAAGAAGATTCGCAAGACATTCCTTTTTTTCGGGCGTAACTGCCCGTATTTGAACTTTCATTCTATTTTTCCTTCTTTCTTTTAAAGATGATTTCCCGTGTTTCGTTTTTCTTAAAACCGACCGTACGCGTCTCGCCGCCGAAAAGCCGTATTTCTATTGTCTGCGGTTTAAAGCTTGTAACCTTAACGGTAACAGTCCGGGCGTTCCACTCTATATCCGTTCTCGCGTTTGTTCTTGCGCGCAGTCCCGTTATTTTTCCGCTTTGCCATTGGATAGGAAGTGCAGGCAGCGCCTCGATTACTCCGTCGTTTGAATAAAGCAGCATTTCATCTATAACACCGACAATACCGATACACGTATCTGTGCAGCAGCAATTTGAGCGCCTGTCGGTGTTATGATCGGTCATCATTGATGTATAATATATTTCACTGCTCATAAGCGTGTAAAGCGATTCGTAAGCGGATGAGGCATTTTTGAGCCGCGCGCCGACAAGCGCCTTGTGTACCCAGCCATGGGACGGCGTGTCATCCTCTCCCTCATTTTCTCTGTTTCTGTTCTCAACGGCTATATTGCAGGCCTTTGCGAGCACGGCGTTGCGCTGCGTTTCATAGGCAGGCCACGCGCAGTAAAGGTGACTGATGTGGCGGTGTCTGTTATTTTCCATATATTCCGGCATTGACCATTCGCAAAGTGCGCCTGTGGGGTCGGTTTTATAGTCGGGAAGAAGAGCGATTAGGTTTTCCCATTTTGAAATTCTTTTCTCAAAGCCGTCTGCCGCAACAGTTCTTTCAATTTCTATTGTCATAATAAGTCCGTCGCGTGCCGAAGCTATATCCATTGCGGCGTTTGCCGTTATTGCGGAGCTGTATCCTAATGGGTGGTTTTCGGGCGAATAGCTTGGAATAATCAAATATTTTTCACCGTCGTTAAGGATTGTTTTTCCTTTTTTATAACAGGCTTTTCCGTTTTTATCCGTATAGTATTCCGGAGTGCAGAGCTGCTCCCAGAAGTTCGCCTGCTTTGTGAGCAGAGGAAGCAGTATATTCCTTTCAAGGTCGAGACGTTTCCCTTCAAATTCAATCGTTGTATTTCCGAAGCACTGCCAAAATTCATATATCGGCAAAAGCAGCCAGCTTGCACCGGCATTCCAATACTGAAACGGATAGTATATATCGTATTCAACCATCATTGCTCTGTCACCGTCGGTGTTTACGGGCGCCTGAATTGCATTTGTCATACCATAGGTTTTTGCGGCATTGTCCTCCCAATCGGCAATCTGGCGAAGAATAAATTTTATATAACCGATTCCCGCGTCATAAATACTGCCTGTGTTCATACCCGAAACCTGAAGATTAACATTTGCGTCCATTGTGTAAATGCCGCGCCACGGAGGGT
The DNA here is from genome assembly GCA_947585615.1 of uncultured Clostridia bacterium. GTDB lineage: Bacteria > Bacillota > Clostridia > Oscillospirales > Acutalibacteraceae > Eubacterium_R. The sequence goes on along the minus strand of CANPXD010000023.1, from coordinate 5,642 downwards.
TCCATTCGCCTGTCCACATACCGCAGAGCCTGGGCGCAAGAGAGCCTGAACAGCATATCAAAGCATATCTTCCCTGATTGTACGCGCACGCAACAAAACTGTTATCAAGGGTTTTGCTTTTCCGTTGCCGCATAATCAATACTTCGTTTGAAACGTTTTTATTTTTATTGTTTTCAAGTGTAAAATCAACTGCATTGAACAGGGCGGAATGTTTTTCCCTGTGAGGAGCAAGCGCCCTTTCATAATCAAAGCTGCCGCCGGAGGAATATTTTTCGGCAACGGCGTTTGTCTGTGAAAAAATTTTATTGAGAAGTGCGTAATTCTCAGTCGGACTGAAATCTTCAAAAGCACCCATATCGGAGCATCTGTCCGATTTTGTTATGAGATATACCTCGGAAGCATCGGTGATTTTAATGCCGACATTTTTTTGTTTGCCGACATTTTGTTTATCTTCCGTATCCTCAAGAATAACCCTTTCCTTTTTACCGCCGACAGCAAGCACCTGTGTAAGACCGCAGTATCCCCCGTATGCAAGCTCACTGCCGTTGTACGATGGATAATGCGCGATCTGAGCAATGTAACGGCAGTCGTAATCAACGAGTTTTTTATAAATCATATTAACCTCGTCGCCGAAACCGAATTTAGCCATTGCGGAGCAGTCGTCAATCGATAGGATAAGATTGATCTTTGCGCCCCTGTCGGACTGCGTAATTTTTGTAATGGTCACGTTATCCTCGCGCGAGGAAAAGGTAACCCTTTCCCATATGCCTTTATCGTCAGTAAATTTGACGCCGACCTCGGCGGTTTCGTAATTTGTATGGCGCACATAGTTTTTATAAGAACGGGGCTCAATGCTGATTCTCAGACGGTGCGACGGGTGAAAGCAGTAATCAAATGTTCTGCTTCTGCCGTTCACATTCCATGTATCATCTGAATTTATAACAGCCTGTCTTGCTTCCTCAAGCTCCGCGGTAACCTCGTCGGGAGTGACTCGCGGTTCTGAGGACGGCATAATGAAATAAATGTTTTGAAAAGTCAACGTCTCGTTATAAGGTGAACCCGAGCATATAACACCGTTTTCTCCGTTGCCGCTCACCATACCGTCACGCCACTGCCTTTGCTCCTCAGCGGTTTTCGGATATTGCGTTATTTCTGTAAATTCATTGGAAAAGCATTTTTGACCGTTCATATCCTGAGCCCTGATTTCCTTTTATTTCGATAAATCCATTATATCAGAAAGAGAGATAAATTCAATATTTGCCTTCAAAAGAAAAAGCCGAACAGAGCGACTCGGTTCAGCTTTCTCCTAATTTATGTTTATAAATTCTTTTCAAAGAAATCGGCCAGCTTATCAAAAGGTATGATATGGGTATTATCATACAAATCCGTATGCACCGCATTCGGAATGATCATAAGTTCCTTGTTGTCCGAATAAGGATTATCTTTCATCATATTTTTGTAGGCGTCTTTGCCGAAATAGCAGGAATGTGCCTTTTCGCCGTGCACGATCAGCACCGCGCTGCGGATTTCATTGCTGTATTGCAGAATAGGCATATTGATAAATGACATACAGCCTGTTATGTTCCAGCCGTCGTTGGAATTCAGCGAACGCTTATGATAGCCCCGCTTGGTTTTGTAGTAATCATAATAATCTTTAACAAAGAACGGCGCGTCCTCCGGTAAAGGGTCAACAACACCGCCGCCGCGCGCATATGCGCCGTTTTTATATTCTTTTGTCCTTTGCTCGTTAAGAGCCTTTTTCTTTTCATAACGCGCGTCGGCGCTGTCTTCCGAATCAAAGTAACCGTTTGAATTAACACGGCTCATATCATACATCGTTGAAGCGACGGTTGCCTTGATTCTTGTATCGAGCGCGGCGGCATTCAGCGCCATACCGCCCCAGCCGCATATGCCGATAATGCCGATTCTTTCGGGGTCGGCACGGTTCTGAACGGAAAGGAAATCAACAGCCGCCTGAAAATCCTCGGTGTTTATATCGGGTGAAGCCATATATCTAAACTGCCCACCGCTTTCGCCTGTGAACGAGGGATCAAAGGCAAGTGTCAGAAAGCCGTATTCAGCCATTGTCTGCGCGTAAAGCCCCGACGCCTGCTCCTTTACGGCTCCGAAAGGACCGCATACTGCGATTGCGGGAAGTTTTCCTTCCGCGTTCTTCGGTTCATACATATCCGCCGCAAGCGTTATGCCGTAACGGTTGTGAAACGTCACCTTGCGGTGATTGACCCTGTTGCTTTTCGGAAAGGTCTTATCCCATTCAGACGTTAAATTGAGCTTTTCTTCCATAACAATTCCTCCGTTATTTTTCAAATGTTATTGTAATATTGCCGTTGCCGACTGCCTCGGCAAGGTTATACGTATTTTCTATAAAGCCGATTTTCGTGTAGCTGTACTGCGTTTGGAAGCTGTCGTAAAACAGGACGACGCAGTTGCTGCCGTAAAGCATAATATCTCCGCTTTTTATGCTTCCGATTTCCGTGCTGTCCGTTGGCAGCGACTGATTCAGATTATAATATTTTTCATCTTTTGCGCCCCTCGTATATTTTAAACGATTTCTTCGGAAATAGCAATTACTTATATTGAATAATCGGATATAGTTGACAGAAATTGCCGCGGCAAATATAATGGATTCGGAAAGGGCGGATAACACAGTTCGCTGTCTTCAAACCGCTTATGCCGTGATAGAATATGCAAAGCCAATTTTAAGTGTGGTGAGAAAATGAAAAAAATCGTTATAGGAATTTTAGCGCACGTTGATTCCGGAAAAACAACGCTTTCAGAGGCTCTTCTTTATCATTCGGGCAACATAAACAGGCTTGGCAGAGTGGATCACGGCGACTCGTTTCTTGACACTTTTTCACTTGAGCGCGAAAGGGGAATAACAATTTTTTCAAAGCAGGCTGTCCTTAAATACAAGAACACCGAATTTACACTGCTTGACACGCCGGGGCACGTTGATTTTTCCGCCGAAACGGAGCGCACACTGCAGGTTCTGGATTATGCAGTTCTTGTTATCAACGCCGCCGACCCGATTCAAAGCCACGCGCTGACCTTATGGACTCTGCTGTCAAAATACAATGTGCCGTGTTTTTTGTTTATTAATAAAATGGATCTGAACGGCGCGGACAAGGAGCTTGTTTTAGAACAGCTTAAAGAAAAATTCAGTGACTGCTGTGTTGATTTCGGTTGCGCCGATAAAACGCGGTTCTATGAAAATGTTGCGCTCTGCGGCGAAGAACTGCTCAATCAGTATTACGAAAATGAGTCGATTGAAAGAGCCGATATTGCCGCCTGCATCAAGGCAAGGAAAATATTTCCCTGCGTTTTTGGCTCTGCGCTGAAATTATCCGGCGTGGAAGATCTTCTTGATTGTCTTGAAAGCTACACCCAAATGCCGCAGTACGGCAGCCGTTTTGCCGGAAAAGTATATAAAATTTCAGAGGACAGAGGACAGCGCCTCACGTATATGAAAATAACCGGCGGCAGTCTGAAAGTCAGGGAAATACTGGAGTCAGACAAAAATAAAGACGGAGAAAAGGTAAATCAGATAAGGATTTATTCGGGTGAAAAATTTACATTAATAGATGAAGCACACGCGGGGACTGTCTGTGCGGTAACCGGAATCACTTTCACACGCCCGGGCGATGGCGTCGGCGCGGAAAAAAACGCACGGTTTCCTGTTCTTCGTCCCGTAATGACATACAGTCTGCGGCTTCCTGACGGCACTGACACACACACCGCGCTTGAAAAAATGAAAATTCTTGAAAGCGAGGATCCCCAGCTGAGGGCGGTCTGGAATGAAAGACTTGGAGAAATCAATGTTCAGCTTATGGGCGATGTTCAGCTTGAAATACTGCAGTCCATATTTGAAGAACGGTTCGGAATCCGTGTTTCTTTCGGTAAAGGAAGTATCATTTACAAGGAAACAATATCGGATACCGTTGAGGGTGTGGGGCATTTTGAGCCGCTTCGCCATTATGCCGAGGTGCATCTTCTTTTGAAGCCGTTAAAAAGAGACAGCGGGCTTGTATTTAAAACGCGGTGCAGGGAGGAACTGCTCGATAAAAACTGGCAGAGACTGATACTGACTCATCTGTACGAAAAAACACATATAGGCGTTTTGACAGGCTCGCCTATAACCGATATGGAAATCACGCTCGTTTCCGGTAAATCGCACCCAAAGCATACGGAGGGCGGAGATTTCAGACAGGCGACCTACAGAGCGGTAAGACAGGGTCTCCGCTCGGCGGATTGTATTCTGCTTGAGCCGATTTATGAATTCAATCTTGAGATTCCCGGTGAAAACGTCGGCAGAGCAATGGCGGACATTCAGCGAATGTCCGGAAGCTTCAATCCGCCTGAGCCTTCGGGAGAATTTACGGTTATCAGCGGAACTGCTCCCGTTTCGGAAATGTATGATTATGCGAAAGACGTTATGCAGTACACCCACGGCAGGGGCAGGCTTGCGTGCAGCCTGAAAGGGTATGAGCCGTGTCATAATGCCGATGCGGTTATTGCTCAAATCGGATACGACTGCGACGGCGATACGGACAATCCATGCGGCTCTGTTTTCTGTTCTCATGGCGCAGGATATACTGTTAAGTGGGATGAAGTGAAGAGCCATATGCACCTGCCAAGCGCGCTTTCCGTTCCGAAGAGCGAGTATACTCGGACAGAAGTAAAAAAAAGGCTGTCGCTCGAAAAGGGCAATCTTTTTGCGCTTGACAGAGAGCTTATGCAGATTTTTGAACAGACCTACGGGCCTATAAAAAAACGCGGTTCAGACCCGAGTAAAAGGCATTTTACTTTTACTGAAAGCAGTGAAGAAAGTAAAAAATATAAAAGACCTCCCACGCCTGTTTACGACGGGGAGGAATATCTGCTCGTTGACGGCTATAATGTGATTTTTTCGTGGGACAGCTTAAGGGAAATGGCGCGGGACAATATAGACGGCGCAAGGAGTATGCTTATTAATATTCTCTGCAATTATCAGGGATATAAAAAGTGCGAGGTGATTCTCGTTTTCGATGCGTACAAGGTTCAGGGAAGCACGCGCGAGGTTGAAAAGGCAGACAACATAAATATTGTATACACTAAGGAAGCGGAGACCGCCGATATGTATATCGAAAAGGTGTCGCACAGGCTTGCAAAGAATCACAAGGTAAGAGTCGTTACTTCGGACGCGCTTGAACAGCTTATTATTTTGGGAAAAGGAGCGCTTCGCGTATCGTCAAAAGAATTTCTCTATGAGGTGCGGCAGGCTGAAGAGGAAATAAGAGACATCATTTCCGAAACCTTTTAAATGTATTGGAAATCATTGCTGTTCCGCTATAAGCTCGGTTATCCTGTCTGCCGCCGACCCAAGCGGAAAATCAGCCGAAAAGCTTTTATCTCTTGAAACTGTTTCAACAATATTCTGCGCTAGGTTTCGGGGACTGACTATAACTCTGAACGGCACGCCGAGCAGATCGGCGTCCGAAAATTTGACTCCTGCGCTTACAGGGCGGTCGTCGTATATAACTTCGACGCCCCTGCTTTGCAATTCATGGTAAAGACTGTCGGCATAGGCTTTCACTTCGCGGTCGTCAGGTCGGAGCGCGCAGATGTGAACCTGCCACGGAGCA
>CANPXD010000022.1 GCA_947585615.1 uncultured Clostridia bacterium | reverse complement strand
TCCATTACTTTTTCGATTTTCCGAAGTAAGTGGTCTTGCGGAACTAATGATTCTAAATCTACTATGAGGACCTCGCCGCGTCTATCTTTTCTCCATTGTTCCATAACAACACCCCCGTTCCCTTTTATTATACAGGAAACTAGGGCGTTTGTATAGCTTTTTTGACAGGCTGAAAAGACTCGACTGAATATAATTTCAGTCGGGTCTTTTATTCGTCATTTTTGAATTGCTCTGGTTTGTTTACTGTTGCTGATTAGTAAACATTGAATTTAGCATTTTTACCCTTTTAAATTCAAGACAGGATTATCATTATCAATTGAAGCATATAAAACAGCAAAAGAAAAGCCGGGAATCACGGAAAAGTGAGTCCCGGTAGTCTTTTGTGGAAAATAAGACAGATGATCAATTTTTTGTGGAAAACTGCCGAATTAGCGACATAACAAATCAAAGGTGCTGTGTTTTGCATCTTAAATGTTAAAAACTTTTCGGTTTTGATTATGCCGCAGGCAGCGCAGTTTGCTTCTTCAAATGGTATTTATGCAGATTAAAACCGCAGCAAATCTTTGATATTTCTAAATCACGCCTTTTAAACCTCATCTGCGTGCTCTTGTGTAGGCTCAGTTTTATTTGATTGTGCCGAATGCACCCTCAGCATGTATACTTCTGTTCATACAGAGTAATGCACCCTTTGTACTGTTGAGATTGTTCAACTCCTTCTGATGAACGCTTCTCAATTTTTCATTGGGTCTAATTATCCTATTTCCCCTCACATTTACATCATTTCTCTTTATGAGAACAGTTTGTATAGTCCTCACATTGGTAAGCTCCTCTGTTCTTCCGTATTTGATTCCTTTAACGGGTCTTGTGTAGAGATGATTGAATTCTTTTCCGTTCTCATTTATCGCAAAGTTTACTGCTCTGTATCAATTGTCACGATACTTTTTATCCTTGCTTTCTTTTTCAAACATCGTGAATTTCATATACTTTTCCATACCGTATTCTTCACAATAGAGCTAATTGTTGAAGCTCTCATATCCTGCCTCCGCAACAGAATATTTCGGCTAAAATATCATCAATACAGCCGGCGGGACAATCCTTCATAAAGTTATCTATTGTCATATGACTTGGAGCAAGATTATCTTGTAAAAGCCACATAAACCGTATATCGTTATTACAGAGCTTTTTAATCTCTCTTGTTGAAACTTAGCCGTATTCCATAAACGCAAACAGTATTACTTTAGGCAAGATTTGAGAATCATATCTTTTACGACCTTTCCTGCTTTCCTTAACGACAAGATATTTTTTAGGTTGATATACTCAAAAGCCCCACAAAATGTATATACAGGATCGGAAATTTTTATCATTTTTGAAATTTCCAGTGATAATTTTAATTGATATGGTGTGATTATACTTCAGTGATATTCTTTGTCATTGCAACCAATTATACACAAAAAAGACTGCAAGCCTACCTCTTTGGCGGACTTGCAGTCGTCTTTTTTATTTCAGCTGTTTTTTAACAGCCCTTTGTGCCATAGATTACTGGAAAAGATCGGGATAAGGATCGGGATTATCTATATCAGGTTCCGATGTTGTCATAATATCATTATTAAGAGATAATGAGTATTTACGAATTTCAATAATTGGCTCTTCATAAGATAACTTCATAACAATCATTCCCCTTTCTTAGCTTGAAATCTGTGTGGAAATAACATCCGAATATGCGTAATGCTCAATTCCCTTCTCATCTACATAAATCACATATGCAACATAAGTAATATTACGTGGTGATGAGGGAAGCGGAGAAGTGGACAAAACAAACTGATTTCCGACAGTAAGTTTTGAGGCAGCCATATTATAAACGAATGCGTTTTTATCAACATCTGCCAAGCTAAGCTCTTTTCTACTTCCGTAAACGTCAAGAACAATACCGTACGATCTGACATTTGTATTCTCCGGAGCAGCAAATGAACCAATGAAGTATGCGGTGTCATTACTGATAATAGGCTGTGAAATAACAGATACTTCTACATCAGAACCAACACTGTCAACCGCCTTGATTTCCATTGTCTGACAAGCAAAGAAGGTGTAGGTTGATCCGTAGAAGAGAACCTTATTCGTCTTTGCGTCCACAAATGCGGCAGCGCCCGGTGCCTCAAGAGTGACTTTCTCATTGTACTTATACGTATTTACTGTCTGAGAGCTATTTAAATCCGTGAAAGTAATTTGATACTGACCCACCTCAGTTGAAGGAACATAATTAACAATGATCCTCGTATCCTCTTTCGGCAATATATTTTTAATATTTTCTCCAGTAGCCGCATTAGTAAATTTCTCTATTGTATAGAACGGAACCTCCGGTATATCAAGATTGTTAAATGTGATCCTGGTTGATGTATACTCAATATCAACAACTCTGCCATTGCGGCTGTCCACAAATACTACCTTATACAATCCGCCGCCTTCAATTGCGGAGGAGTAAACAGACGTATCGCCTCTTACATTAAACTGATAAGACGTATCATGCTGAACATATTTCTTTGCTGTTGTGACATCTGTCTTTTTTGCGGTGACTTCTACCGACCAAGCACAGGCCTCTTCTTCATTTATGGGATTCTTAACAGTTACCGTGTCACCGTAATGGAAATCAATGTTATCTGCCAGCTCATCATCAGTATAGGTTCCGTCTTTTGTAAGATAATACGGATTCTCATCGTAATCGTAAACGGTTACCTTATAAACATAATGATTTTCACCGTTCATTGCAGTTTCAATCTCTGTTACGGCTTCATCATAGTGATAGCCCTGATATTCAACATCAAAAATTGTTACCGGATCTGAAACTTCAACTTCATCCTTAACCTTTGTAACCGCTTCAACATTATACGCGTCCGCATTAAGATTATCTACTGTATAGCAAATCGCATCGTAAGTGTTTGAATCAGCGGTGACAAGTTCTTCCTCTATGCTCTGAATTGAAGCTGTTTCAGCATCAATTTTATCCTGCAGCGCGTCAGATACTACCGCTTTCTGCTCGTCAGTAGAGTTAAAGTATTCAAGCGCCTCTATCAGCGGTTTAGCCGCGTTAAGTGATTCTAAAGTACAGCCCTCCTGAAGCATTTGCAGCAATTCAGCCTTCGCCGCATTATAGTTTTCCCAATTTGCCGGAGTATAAACAGCGCCGAGACAAATATCACAAACATTATCCTGCGGTTCTAAGTCTGTACATTCCTCAGTTGTCGTGTCAATGTCGCCCTTTGAACAAGCGATTACATGCTGATGTCCGTTGCCTACCGGGGTATACGTGTAATCGTGACCTGTGGGAGACAGCACGGCCTCATATCCGCAGATTGCGCATATTCCGGTACCTGTGCCAAGACAGGTTGCAGGAGTTGACTGTTCAGGGTCATAATAATGATGCGAAATATCTGTATCCTTAATTAATCCATTCTTGGCTGAATTAAGAACATTATATCTGTTATTTAATTCGGAAACAATTTCATTGTTCCCCATCTCACCATATTCCATATTGGCCTTTGCTGCAGCCAGCGCGTCCACGAATGTTGTCCACGTCTGCTCGGTGTAGCAGCCGAACGAATTGTTTGAAGCGGTAACAAGCACATTGTTTGCTTCCTCAATCAGTTCAAACAAATCGGAAACATCTATAATCGTTATTGTCTGCTTAACCTGATTATTGGTACGTTCTCTCTGCTGATTACGCACATTTATCAATTCATAAATATCGGGAGTTGTAAACGCTTTCAGCGCTATGCCGAGGTCGCCTACAGTGACAGTTGTTTCACCCATAATCTCAACAGGATTGTCCTCACCGCGATTCTTGACGACATCAACATAGTTCACACCGGCTGTATAAGTGGACGGAGTTTTCATAAGAGCATCCATATAGGTGGTGATGTTGGTGCCGTTTAAAGGCGCGCCGCCTTCTTTCCAGAGGATGGACATCTGGTCTGTTCCGAACTGATACTTTGAGGCGCCGTATCCGCCGAAGCCAAGACCGTGGAACTGTGCGCCATGCCCCTGACCCCAATAAGTATATTGATTGGTTACGGAGTAATTATACGGCGTTGTATAGCTCGCTGTACCGGAAACTGTTTTAAAGTACGTTCTGTCAAGTATTTCATTCTGAAGATAAGTATGAATATCGTCTCCAGTTAAACCGGCCGTTGTGCCCTCATATGAGCTGACAACTGTTCCGTCTTCAATGGCGGTAAACGCAAGCTCAAGATTGTTAAGCTCATCACGAAGTTTATTCACCATTTCAAGGTAGTCGTTAAGCATCTGCGCTTCAACACCCTCATAGCTTTCGGGAGTCGCAGGGAAAGGCATTTGCTGAAGCTCGAGAATTTTCTGTTCCGCCTCTCCTACAACAACCTGCAAATCCGCGACGAGATACCTATTTGGATCAACTGCGTCTGCCTGATGGATAAGCTCCTCAAGTACGTATGTGTCAAGACGCAGATCGGCAATCGCCGCCCAAACCTGTGCGGTTGCGGCATCGACCAAAGGCTGACTGGTATCATCAATCGGAAGCTCCGTGAGACCGTTGGGATAAACCACGTTCGTCTCCGCAGCCAAAACAGAGGCAAGATTCTGATAGGATTCTTCCGTATAATAGGTCGAGGTCAATGTTGAAACGAACAGGCGCTCCGCGTCAAACCTGGAAGTATCGGCAACCTTCGCAGTATAGGTCAGACCTGTAACGGCATTTCTGAGCGCGGAAATATAGCCGTCGATAGCGTCCTGCGTTAACGTATAGCCGTCTGTTTGAACAGCGCGAACGGCGTTGCGTGCCGTTTCATAGGCTACAACGAAATCGGACCAGGACTCAGGTGTGTAAAGATTTTCTTCGTTTGTTTTATCATAAATCGGCTTTTCCGCTCCGACCGTACCGGAGAGATCAAACAATATGTTTGCCTGCGCGGGAGTCCCGAGATTATTAATAGTCGAAGCGGCGTTGTTCAGCGAAGTTTCCAGATCACCCATCAACGTGGCAAGACCGCTCCAGTCGGAACTTTGTCCGCTGATAGTAACATTTCTGCCGTAATCCTGATTAAGATTTATTGAAGTAAGGTTATCAACAGCAGAGAATAACTGCTTTGCATAGCTGGACGCGAGAGAGTTTACACCGTATTGGCTGAAAACATCAGCAGCTTTCGCAAGCGTATTCTTGATAGCCTGATAATCAATAATATATATCGGCGCTCTGCTATCATTAATACCTATTGAGTACAGATCCGTATCCGTAGAGGGTCCGTTTCTTTCAATATGCCAGTTGATTGTATCAATAGTGTGAACAAATCTGGAATCACTGAAAGGGCCAGTGATATAGAGCGTGTTGGACAGGCGGTAAGTTGCGTCCCGGCTTCCAGGCGGTGTCGCCGGGTCACTTCCGGATACATAGTTTGCATTTATACTGTTGCCCGTCTGATAACCGGCGGCTGATGAACCGTTTCCGTGCCAGTAATGTCTCAGCTCTAAACCGGAAGTATTCACACACAATGAGCGCAGTCTTTGTGTTCCTGTCCCATTTGATCTGGAGTAAAACGCGCTTATGGGAAGCGCTATATCATTTTCTCCGTCATAAAGTACAACGGACGCACCGTACTGGAATCCCGCGCTGACATTGTCAATAGTACCGGTAGCGGTATACGCGGTATTTCCGCCTACACCATCTGTATAAAGAACATTCGATATCTGGTCACCGGCGGTAAGAATATCGGCAGTATAAGAGCCGTCTGCCGGAGCGGTCACAAACGTAGGTTTCGTGTATTCCGCAAGACTCTCTGTAACCGCTTTTAGCGCTTCGCTTTTTTGCTCCGCTTCAGAGCCGTCATTATCACCAATCAAAGCAAGATCGCAGTAAACGCGGGCGTCAAGATAAGTCTCATACGCCTTGGACAAGTCCTTAAATACCACTCCTGTTTTTGCGGCAGTATCAAGCGCTGCGTTGAAATTCCTGCAAGCATCTTCAAGAGCAACGATTTCAAGCGAATCGGTCGCGTCACCCATCTGTGCATCCAAAGCGCCCGACGCGCTGATACTTGCTATCGGAATTGAGCACACGACCATCATTAACGCAAGAATAAGTGAAAGCATTTTTTTGTTCGTTCGTGTTTTCATTAGAAATAAAATCCCCCTTTATTAGACTAAGCTGAAAATCCTCCGCCGCCTTTGCCGGAGATCCTGACCTTACCTCTTTTTTAGCTTGGCGCGGCAATTTTCAGATATTTACCAAGAATAAAAGGGCGCAAAAACCCATTTACTCTATAATATGTAAACATTATAACGCAACTCCATTTGATTGTCAACAAGCGGACAAAAAAAGCCGGATTAAAAAATTAACGAAAAGTTAATAATTGCGTTGTTAAATTTGCACAAAATGATATAACATTTCCACTTGTTTTTGTTAAGGAAAGGCTGTATTCAAAATTTGTTCACATTTTCACGAAAAACTTTTCCGCCTTTCCAATATAATAGAAAGCGCCTTGAAAATGCAATAATATACATAAATTCTGCATATTTTTAGGTTTATTTGTATATTTATACAAAAATGCTTTTTCTGCTTGACGGCAAGGTACGTCAAATATATAATAAATGGCAGTGCTATTTAAAACAATCAACATAAAGGAGACATAAGTATGGCAAAGGAAATTAAAAAGGTTGTACTCGCGTACAGCGGAGGACTTGACACGTCTATCATCATTCCGTGGCTCAAGGAAAATTACAACAACTGCGAGGTTATCGCGGTGAGCGGCAACGTCGGACAGGGCACAGAGCTTGACGGACTTGAAGAAAAGGCGATTGCAACAGGCGCGTCAAAGCTCTATATCGAGGATCTTAATCAGGAATTTGTTGACGATTACATCATCCCTACCGTAAAGGCAGGCGCCGTTTACGAAAACCAATATCTTTTAGGCACGGCTTTCGCGCGCCCCATCATTGCAAAAAGAATCGTTGAGATTGCAAAGGCGGAGGGAGCTGACGCGATATGCCACGGCTGCACGGGAAAAGGAAACGATCAGGTGAGATTCGAGCTTGCGATTAAGGCGTTCGCTCCCGAAATGGAAATCATCGCTCCGTGGAGAACGTGGGAATTCAAAAGCCGTGAGGAGGAAATCGAATACGCGGAGTCGCACAACATTCCTCTTAAAATAAACAGGGAAACGAACTATTCAAAAGATAAAAATTTATGGCATCTCAGCCACGAGGGACTTGACCTCGAAAATCCCGCGAACGAGCCGAAATACGATGAAATCCTTGAAATGGGCGTTTCACCCGAACAGGCTCCGGACAAGGCGACTTATCTTACGCTTCACTTTGAAAAGGGCGTGCCGACGGCGCTTGACGGCGTTGAAATGAATAGTGTTGCGCTTATCAAAAAGCTGAACGAGCTTGGCGGCGCAAACGGCTGCGGTCTTGTGGATATGGTTGAAAACAGGCTTGTGGGTATGAAAAGCCGCGGCGTTTATGAGACTCCCGGCGGCGCAATCCTCTATAAGGCGCACGAAACACTTGAGCAAATCTGCCTTGACAGGGAAACACAGCACTACAAGTTCCTTGTTGCGCAGAAATTTGCCGAGGTCGTTTATTTCGGTCAGTGGTTTACTCCTCTGCGCGAGGCTCTCTCAGCCTTTGTTGAAGCAACCCAGCAGAACGTCACCGGCGACGTGCGCATCAAGCTATATAAAGGTAATATAATTAATGTAGGCGTAACTTCACCATACAGTCTTTACAGCGAGGACTTCGCAACGTTTGACGCAGACGATGTTTACGACCAGAACGATTCGGCAGGCTTTATCAATCTTTTCGGTCTGCCCATCAAGGTTAAGGCTATTCTTGACGCCGAAAGAACAAACAAGGAATAAAGGCATTTTCGGAAAATAATACCATACAGTCGGAAGGACAATCGGATTTATGGCGCAGTTATGGAAGGGCAGGTTCAAAAAGGAGCTTGCCGAGGAAACAAACGATTTCAACTCTTCAATCGCTTTTGACAGCAGAATGTTTGAAGAGGATATAAAGGGCAGCATCGCGCACGCAACTATGCTCGGAACAAGCGGTATCATTGAGAAGAGCGAAAGTGAAAAAATAACGGCGGAGCTTGAAAAAATCCTGCAGGACATCAAAAGCGGCGCACTTGCCATTGACAGGAATGCCGAGGACATACACACCTTTATTGAGGGCGAGCTTACAAAGCGGCTCGGTCAAACGGGAAAGCGGCTGCACACGGCACGTTCCAGAAACGACCAGGTGGCGCTAGACATACGTCTCACCCTCAGAAAGGAAATCATTGCTATCGCGGATAAAGTCAAAAAACTCATCGGCGTTCTCTGCGACAAGGCGGAAGAATACGCCGACGCGATTATGCCCGGCTACACGCATCTTCAACGTGCACAGCCTATAACCTTTGCGCACCACATCATGGCTTACGCGGCAATGCTCTGCCGTGATCTGGACAGGCTCAGCGATGTAAAAAGACGTATGAACGTATGCCCGCTCGGCTCGTGCGCCCTCGCAGGAACAACCTATCCGACAGACAGAAACCAGGTGGCGGAGCTTCTCGGATTTGACGGCATAACGCTCAATTCGCTTGACGGCGTTTCGGACAGGGATTTCTGCATTGAGCTTGCCTCGGCGCTTTCCATTATAATGGTTCATCTTTCAAGATTTTCCGAAGAAATCATTATGTGGTGCAGCTGGGAATTCAAATTCGTTGAGCTTGACGACGCATTTTCAACAGGCTCTTCAATTATGCCGCAGAAGAAAAACCCCGACATCGCGGAGCTTGTGAGAGGAAAAAGCGGCAGAGTTTTCGGCGATCTCACAACGCTTCTCACCGTTATGAAGGGCATTGCCCTTGCCTACAACAAGGATATGCAGGAGGACAAGGAGGCAATTTTTGACGCGGTTGACACCGTGAAGGTATGCCTTACAGCCTTTACGCCGATGATTGAAACCATGACCGTACTCACGGAGAATATGAGAAACGCTGCGGCAAAGGGTTTTATCAACGCAACCGACTGCGCTGACTGGCTGGTCGGAAAGGGGCTGCCTTTTCGAGACGCGTACAAAGCAACGGGAGAGCTTGTTGCTCTGTGCATAGACAGAAATCTTACGCTTGAAACGCTCCCCATTGATGAGTACAAAAAGGTATGTGATTTGTTTGACGACGGCATATACGACGCAATCAATCTTGAAAAATGCGTCGCCGGCAGGCTTTCGGAAGGCGGTCCCGGCAGGGAAAGTCTTGCTGTGCAGCTCGCCGCCGCGAGGAAAAAAATTGCCGAAAATCATTGATTTTTTTACAAAGTGCAGTAAGTGTGAAAACACTTTACTGCCTTTTTTATTGACTTACAATACTGTAATGCTTTATAATATCATTGTAAAATAATAGAAAAGGACAAGTGCCATGTCATATAAAATTGTTGCGGATTCCTGCTGCGATCTTACAGATGAAATGAGAAACTGGCGCAACCTCACAGTTGTTCCGATGACATTACAGATAGGCGACTATATCGTACAGGATGACGAAAATTTCAATCAGGAGGATTTTATCAGGCGCATGGTTTCAAGCAGCGTGCTTGCGAAATCTGCGTGTCCCTCTCCGGAGGCGTTTGCCGAAGCCTGCGAAGGCGATGAGGACGAGGTTTACCTCCTTACTATTACGGACAAGCTGAGCGGCTGCTATAACAGCGCTGTTCAGGGCGTTAAGCTTTTCCGGGACGAACACCCCGAAAGCACAAAAAAAATACACATTTTCAATTCTCTTGCAACTTCGGGTCTTGAAACGATTATGGCATACAAAATCAAGTCGCTTGCAGACAGCGGAGTTGAATTTGACAGCCTTGTGGCTCGGGCTGAGGAATACTGCGTTAAAAACTGCGGATTATACTTCTGCCTTGAAAGTCTTGACGCGCTCAAGGGCAACGGCAGGCTTTTCAATCTCGGAGCGAGAGTTATCGAAGCGCTCAAAGTAAAGCTCATATGCCGCAGAACCGACTATGGAAACATCTCAGTGGCAGGCAAGGATTTGAACCAAAGCCGCGCGCTGACAAAACTTGCGGCGCTTATCGCCGCAGATACCGAGGGATGCGATTTAACGGGAAAAGCCGTCATTGTGACGCACGTCTGCTGTGAGGAAAAAGCGGAAAGAGTGGCTCATCTTATAAGAGAAAAATGCAGCTATGCCCCCGAAAACGTTATAGTTGTCAAGGCAAGCGGACTCAATTCGCTATACGCGTCAAACGGCGGAATAATCGTTTCTTTTAACAAATAAACGGCTTGCACCGGCATTGAATACTCTTTATGTGTCAACAAGACAGCCGCCCGCCTAACCGCAATATTTTACGGAAGAACGAACGAAAAAATATCACGGTTGTGTTCAATGAAACGGCAGACAAAGTTTTGCTCTGCAAACCAAGAAAAAGTCCCTACAAAGGACTTTTTCTTTTGCAAAAAAATAAGGCGAATTAGGATTCACAACCGTATACAGAGAACTTCAGAAGGGAACCAAAGCAACAAAGGAAAGCATTAACCTCACACATTTATGGATCTGACATATCCTGCTTTTGACCTGTATCTCGAAGTTTACGTCGAAAAAGTCAATGACGGAGATGAGAACGAATTATCCCGGTTTCGCTTACGAAAATTTTTTGATGCCGCGAAATTCGCCGGCGAAAGTAATATGGGACACTTCCTGACGGAGACAGGCTATCAGAAAAAAACTTGTTGAAATCATTACGGATTCGTTTTTTGCAAGTTAAGCAATAGAAAGCCGAACAATATTTCGAGATAAAAAACATAGCAAACGATGAAGTGAAGCACGGCAGAAAAGATTATTTTATCACAAACAGAATGATTAAAAAATAAGTTCAGGAGCTATTCCGAAATTTTTTCCTTTTATAACCCCATCGCTTTACTATCGTCTTATAAAGTGATATTATTTATAAAATACTGCTTAATCGGGAGAAGTCTTATGAAGATAAAAGGTAAAATTATCGTTGTAATTTTAACAGCCGCCCTATTGTTCTGTTCCTGTTCGGGTCAGCCTGCAGCAAAGCGCACAAGCGATGAATGGAATACAAATTATACGTATGTGTTTGTGCACGGTTTGTCCGGCTGGGGAAGCTACGACTCGACAAACAAATTTCTGAAATACTGGGGAATGTTCGGCGGAGATCTGCTCAAGTACTTAAATAAACAGGGCTTTGACTGTTACGCGGCATCAGTTGATCCGCAGGGCAGCGCATGGGACAGAGCCTGTGAGCTTTATGCCCAGCTTACAGGGAACATTGTTGATTACGGCAAGGAGCACAGTGAACGCTGCGGTCACGAAAGATTCGGAACAGATTACACCGGCAACGCGTTGATTTCCTCTTGGAGCGCGCAGGACAAAATCAATCTTATCGGGCATTCATTCGGCGGCGCTACTGTCCGTATGCTTGCTGACCTGATGGCAGACGGAAGCGAAGCAGAACGAAACGCAACAGACGAAAATGATTTGTCTGATTTGTTCAAAGGCGGTAAAGCCGACTGGATATACAGCATCACCACCCTTGCCGCTCCGCATAACGGAACAACGGCATATAATGCCGACGACGGCACTGAAGAAGAGGAAACAAGCGGCATTCAGGATTTTATGTCCAATATGGTTTCAAAATTCACAACAACAAAAGAGGACGGCAGAGCCGCGTATGATTATGCCGCATATGATATGTATATTGACAACGCTTTGGAGCTAAACAAACAGCTCCAAACGCTTGATAATGTGTATTACTTTTCCTATCCCTGTTCTTCAACGATTAAAAATGATGACGGCACCTATTCGCCTGATGAAGCGATTACTGAATCGACTTTTATAAAGAGCGCCATTAAAATGGGCAGATATACAGGTGTAACAGACGGCGGATATGTTATCGACGAAAGCTGGCTTGAAAACGACGGACTGGTGAACACCATTTCCGCCACCGCGCCTTTCTATTCCCCGTCAAAGAAATTTGACAGAAACAACGTCTCAAAAGGCAACTGGAACATAATGCCTGTCTATACAGGAGACCATATGTCTCTCCAAGGAGGCCTTTTCAAGAAAAATGATGTAAAGGAATTTTATGCGGAACTTCTTGATATGCTGAATTCCCTGCCGTCATAAACTGCAAAAATTCTATAGTTCATCAATCTGATATTTATCATCCTGCGTCTTAATGTTTTCACAATAATTTCTCTTGCGCCGAATCAACCTGCCGTAAATTTCGGATTTGGTTGTTTTTTCGTCCTCCATAGAACAAATTACATCAAAATTTCTTGCTGTTAAGAAACAGCGGGCAAATATCATTTGATGAAATTTCACGAAAAGGTACTTGCCTTTACTGATATGGCAACGGATCGTCTCTGCTCCGGGATTTAATCAAAAAATGTTCGGTAAAGCAGGCGGAAGATAACGATTGACAGACAACTCCTTGTAAAAGAGATACAATATTATAGAATCATTCATTGACAAGACGGAATTTCGGAGATTAAACATGATTTTATCAAACAAATTTATTTGTGCCGGTCGGGATTTTTCTACATTTGAAAATAGAATTCCCGCGCCTTGGTTCAAAAAAGATATTAATTTATGCCGTGATATTGAAAAGGCTGAAATTACGGTTTGCGGTCTTGGCTTTTATGAACTGTTTATAAATGAAAAACGCATTACGAAAGGTTTTTTAAGCCCATATATCACAAATTCGGACGATGTTATTTTTTATGATAATTATGACATTACAAGCTTACTTGAAGCTAAAAATGAGTTTAAATTTCTTTTGGGCAACGGAATGCAAAATTCATTTGGCGGATTTCAGTGGGATTTTGAAAAGGCGGCTTTTCGTTCATCACCTAAATTGGCTTTTGCTGTCGAAATTACATACAAAGACGGTGCGCGGGAGATTATTGAGGCTGACGAAAGTGTTTTTACAAGACCGTCCAAAATCATATCCGATGATTTGCGGCTTGGCGAGATTTACGATGCCGCGAAAGAAAACAGCGAGTGGAAAAATGCCGTTTTAACTTCATCGCCAAAAGGTGAAAAAAGAGTGTCAATGGCTAAGCCTGTTACCATTCGTGACGCGTTAAAGCCAATTAAAATATGGCGAGAGGATAACGCGTATATCTATGACTTTGGTATAAATACATCAGGCGTGTGCAGACTTACTGTCCATGCAGAAGTTCATCAAAAAATAACGCTCACCTTTGGCGAAATTTTAGTTGACGGTAAATTTTCAAAAGAAAATACAACATTTTCTTCTATTGCCGATCAATATTTTCAGCAGGATATTTATATTTGCAAAGACGGTGAAAATATATGGCAGCCAACCTTTACTTATCACGGTTTCAGATATGTTAAGGTTGAGGGTATTAATGAAAATCAAGCAACAAATGATTTACTTACATATATAGTTTTTAACACGGATTTAGGCAGCGTCGGCTCTTTTGAATGTGACGATGAAAGACTTAATATTCTGCATAAAATGTGTCTTAACGCCACACTTTCTAATTTTCATCATTTTCCTACGGATTGCCCGCACAGGGAAAAGAACGGCTGGACGGCAGACGCCGCGCTTTCAAGCTCGCATACTTTGCTGTATTTTGAGCCGACTGATAACTGCAAACAGTGGCTTGTTGAAATTTGCAAGGCGCAAAATGAAAAAGGAGCTTTGCCCGGTATCGTACCGACAGCCGGCTGGGGATTTGATTGGGGAAACGGTCCTGCCTGGGATTGTGTAATAACGGAGCTTCCTTATCAGATTTGGCAAAAGCGAAATGATATTTCCGCATTTGAAGAATGTGCATCATATATTTTAAAATATATTAGCTATTTAGAAACACGGCTTGATAAGAATGGATTGCTTGCAATCGGTCTTGGTGATTGGTGCGCTCCTCATAATCCCATGAAAGCTCCATTGATTCTGACAGACAGCATTCAAGCTTATGATCTTTCTAAAAAGGCGGCAAATATGTTTAACGCAATCGGAGATCGTGTTCATCGTGACTTTTGCCATCAGTTTGCCCAAGTTCTTAGAGAAAATATCAGACGGCATCTTTTTGATAAAAGTACGTGCACCTTTGCAGGAAACTGCCAGACCTCACAAGCAATGGGCATTTACTATGGCATGATCAATGATGATGAACTGGATTCCGCTATGTCTGTTTTACTTGATAAAATCAAAGAAATGAATGATCACATAGATACAGGCGTGCTTGGCGGCAGAGTGATTTTTCATGTTTTGGCTGAAAATAACAAAATTGATACAGCCATAAGGATTCTTAAAAATCCGACAAGTCCGTCATTTATGCAATGGGTAAACAGCGGTGACACTGCATTGTGCGAAGGCTTTGGAGAATCTGACGGGCTGGCTTCTCACAATCATCATTTTTGGGGCAATTTCAGTGCGTTCTTTATGGAACAAATTTGCGGCATAAAAGTAAATGCGGATAAGATTAATATTGAACCTCATTTCCCAAGTGGTATGAATTTCGCAAAAGCAGAATTTAACAGTGTATTTGGTAAAGTTTCCGTGATGTGGAAACGAGAAAACGGCAAAATTACAGTAAACCTAGCCTATCCAAATAACGCGAAAGGGAAAATCGTTCTCAAAAATGGTGCAGAGGCCGACGCCGTAAGCGGGGAATATATTTTAGAGTATTGATAAATTCCCGTTTGTCAATCAGATGAGTTAAGCGTATATATTGTTTGTCATAAAAATCAGAGGTAGGGACACAGCATTTAATGCACGGCGTCCTACCTCATTTTTTGTTATATAGTTATGGCCGGTTGTTTTTGAACAGCATGATTTCCAATCGTTTTCGGCTTTGCACGAATCCCTCGTCAACCATAGGGGTATAAAATTTTTTCTGTTAATGATATAGCACGATGCCCCGTTATTTCCTTCGCAATATTTATCGGTCTCGGCAAGCTGAGCCGATTCAAAACTTAATATTTCTGAATTTTAAGGGGGAAAGCCCTGTTTCTTTTTTAAAGAAGTACACAAAATTAGACGAGCTGTTAAATCCGGTTTTATAAGCGATACTTTCGACTGAATACTCTGTTTGCTGCAGCATTTCCTTAGCCTTATCAAGGCGGACCGTCAGCAGATAATCATACGGTGAAAATTCCATGCTTTTTTTAAACAATTTTGAAAAATAGGAAACGCTCATATGAGCGGCGTTCGCAATATCACGAACAGATATATTTTGATCATAGTTTGAAATGATAAATTTTTTAGCCGATTCAATTTGGCTGATCTTTCTGCTTTCCTGATTTACGGCATTCTCCTTGCTTAGATGACAAAGCAAAGAATACAACTCGTTTGAGATGATATACTCATTTTGATTCTGTTTAATAAATTCGATAATATTATAAATACATTCAGCGGTCTGATTGGTGCATATCATTTTTTGACCCTTTTTTGCTTTTATTTCGTCAAACCACTGTCTTGCATTATTACCGTCGAAATGAACCCATAAGGTGTGCGCGTTCAAACCAGCAAAATACTCATGCTGTGTGTAGCAGTCAAGCAGCAGCAATTCATTTTTCTGAGCGCTAAGCGCCTCTCCTTCCTGTACCATTGATATATTTCCTTCAAGGATATATATGGCAAGAATGCTGTCATATCTTTCCCTGTTTACATAATAATCCCTGTTGCAATAGAATTCTCCGGCCGCAATCGGATAATACAATAATTTTTTAGCAGTCTGTGACGGAGTATAAAAATACATATGCGAACCTTTGTTAAGCCCGTTTCCTATAAGTTCCATAATCATTAAATAAGATTTCTAAATTTCTTGATAAAATATCAAAACAAATCTTCCTGAAAAAATATTACAATAAAAACAAATCAATGTCAAACAAGAAGGCCGGTTCAATGAGTAAGAGTTCTAAAGTCAATGTTTGGGAGGAAAATATAAGTATTCCCACATACGAAACAGGAAGACCGAATAAAAACCCTCTGTTCCTTGAAAAAAGAGTATATCAGGGAAGCAGCGGCAAGGTCTATCCTCATCCTGTGATCGACAAAATCAGCGACACTAAAACGGACAAAACATACAAGGCCGTGTTTTTGGAAAATGATTATCTCAAAATTATGATTTTGCCTGAGCTTGGAGGAAGAGTTCAAAGGGCATATGACAAAATAAAAAAATACGATTTTGTTTATTATAACAATGTTATCAAGCCTGCGCTTGTAGGTCTTGCCGGTCCGTGGATTTCAGGCGGTATTGAATTCAACTGGCCTCAGCATCACAGACCAAGCACCTTTGACGAGGTGAACTATACCTATCGTCAAAACGGCGACGGCAGCGCAACAATCGTTGTAAGTGAAATTGAAAATATGTTTCATACCAAAGGCGAAACCGAGTTTACTCTCTACCCTGACAAGGCGTATTTAGAGTTGAAAAATCACCTTTTTAACAGAACAAATACACGGCAGACATTTCTCTGGTGGGCCAATCCGGCAGTTTCCGTTAATGAGAATTACCGCAGTATTTTTCCGCCTGATGTTACAGCGGTTATGGATCACGGAAAACGCGATGTATCCACGTTCCCCATTGCAACGGGAATGTACTATAAAGTTGATTATTCAAAGGGTGTTGACATTTCAAAATATAAAAACCTGCCTGTGCCCACATCATATATGGCAGCAAAAAGCGACTATGATTTTGTCGGCGGCTATGATGAAGGTATCGGCGCGGGGATTCTGCATATTGCCGATCATCATATTTCGCCGGGTAAAAAGCAATGGACCTGGGGCTGCGGCGATTTCGGCAAGGCGTGGGACAGGAATTTGACTGATAATAACGGTCCGTACTTTGAGCTTATGACAGGATGCTTTACTGACAATCAGCCTGATTTCAGCTATATCGCGCCTATGGAAAACCGTGATTTTACGCAATACTTTATGCCGTATCATCATTTGGGTACCGTTCACAATGCAAACAGGGATTTAGCCCTTCATTTAGATGTGAATGATAAAATAACCGTAAAATTATACTGTTCGGGCACACTCGGCGAATGCGAAATAAAAATAAACGATATATACACGGAAAGCATAGATTTAACGTGTTCAAAAACTTATGAAATAAGCATCGGCAACACCGGACTGAAATTTGAGAATATTGTTATAAGGATTATTAAAAACGGCAATACGGTATTAGCCTTTGACGGCAATATAAAAAAGCAGGAAATTCCTGAGCCTGCAAAGCCTGCACCATTGCCGGAGGCGTGTGAAACAAACGAGGATTTGTATTTATACGGATTACATATTGAACAGTACCGCCACGCAACACGCAGAGCAGAGGACTATTATCTCCAAGGACTCAAGCGTGATAAAACCGACATAAGGCTCAACAATGCTTACGGTATGCTGCTTTTCAAAAAAGGATATATAAAGGAAAGCGAGCAGTATTTCAGAAATGCAATAGCTAAGCAAACCCGCTCAAATCCCAATCCTGTCAGCGGCGAAGTTTATTATAATTTAGGTCTTTGCCTGTTTTATCAGGAAAAATACGATGAAGCCTATGACGCGTTTTATAAAGCTGTATGGAATGCCGAAACAAAGAGCAATTCATATTTTTATATGGCGATTCTATGTTCAAAGAAAAAAGAATATAATGCTGCCCTTGCGTTTACCGAACAATGCCTGATTTATAATTCCCGAAATTCCAATGCGCTTAATCTGAAAACAATGCTTTTAAAGGCGCTCAACAGAGATTATAAGGCAAATGCCGAGTACGCTTTGTCAATAGACAGTTTGAATATTGTTGCGCTTTATCAGGCAGGCAAAGATATTTCAAGACATATAATCAATCCGAATATGCTTATTGACTTATCTCTTGAATATGCCTTTGCAGGCTTTTATGACGACGCCGTTAAACTGCTTGAAATGGCAAAAGACAGCTATCCTATGCTTGATTACTACAAGGCTTTCTATTTATGCAGGGCAGATAAGGAATATAAGAAGGAACTTGAAAAAGCATTCAATGATGACCCCTATTGCTGTTTTCCAAACAGAATAGAGGATATTGCCGTGCTTGAATTTGCAATGAGCAGGAATCCGAAGGATTATAAAGCGCCCTATTATCTCGGCAATCTTTATTATGATAAGGAACGTCACGAGGACGCGATAAAGTGCTTTGCGCGTTCAACTGAGCTTAACTGTGATTTCGCAACACCGTATCGCAACCTGTCACTTCTGTATTACAATGTAAAAAAGGATTCAGCTAAAGCGCTTGAATTGCTCAACACCGCGTATGCAATGGATGAAAACGATGCAAGAGTTCTGTATGAGCTTGATTTATTAAAAAAGAGAATCGGCATCGCACCGACTGAAAGACTTGCATTTTTACAAAAGCGCTTAAATACAGTTTTCAGCCGTGACGACCTTTATCTTGAATACATAACACTGCTGAATTTGACACGGCAGTATGAGAAAGCATTGGAGCATATTATGGCTCATAAATTCCATCCCTGGGAGGGCGGTGAAGGAAAGGTTCCCGAGCAGTATTTATTTTCAAATATCGCATTGGCGATTGAAAAGCGGAATGAAGATTATCTGCTTTCAACCTTTGAATATCCGCACAATCTCGGCGAGGGCAAGCTTTACGGCGCACAGGAAAACAGACAAAATTATTACCTCGGCTGTGCTTATGAAAATCAGAGCAGGACGGAGCTTGCAAGGGAATGCTTTATCAAAGCGTCAAGCGGTATTTCCGAGCCGGCGTCCGCTGTGTTTTATAATGACCAGCCGCCCGAAACAATCTTTTATCAGGGTATGGCACTGCTCAAGCTCAGGGATGCTGATGCTGCGGAAAGCCGTTTTAACAAATTAATTTCTTATGCCGACAGCCATATAAATGATGCTATTACAATAGATTATTTTGCAGTTTCCTTACCCGACCTGCTTGTATTTGAAGAGGATTTAAACATAAAAAACAAGCTGCACTGCTTATTTATGAAGGCGCTCGGTTTATACGGCTTAGGCAAAAAAGACGAAAGCAGGGCATTATTTGAGCAAGCGTTAAAAATAAATTGCAACACTTTCCAGATTGCAACACACTATCAATTATTATTCAGGGAGAACGCGGTGTGAAAAAGTACACGGCATTCGATTATATGCCCTCAAAATTTTGCCTGCGGCGCAATTTTTAGATGGCTGAATTTTCACTATACGTCTTATCCGGCTACAGTAAGCTGTATAGGAATTAATAAATTTTTTGTAGTCGGAAAGGCTATGGGAATGAATATGAGATACAATATTACATTAAACAAATGGAATTTTAAAATCAGCGAATTACATTATTCGGCAAAGGTTACGGTTCCCCATACATGGAATGTCGATCAAGAGGTTATGAAACACAGAGGCGGGGCCGAATACGAAACCTCGATATTCATTGATGAAGCATTAAAGGATAAAAAAGCTTTCCTTTCATTCAATGCAGTTTATCACACGGCAAAGGTTTACATAAATGACGCTTTTGCAGGTGAACACAAGCGTTCGGGCTTTACCCCGTTTAAATTTGATGTAACAGACAAAATTATTTTCGGTGCGGACAACAAAATCAAGGTGATTGTTGACAACACACATATTGATGAAATGCTGCCTCATAAGGATGATTTTGACTGGGCAGACGACGGCGGTATGATAAGAAAAGCCGAACTGCAATTCGTCGAGCAGAATGCAATAGAATATATCCGTGCCGAAGAAAATATCAAAATTATAAATGATGATGTATGCAGCGGCAGCCTTTTGATTAAAACAGCGTTTTTTGACAGCAAGCCGCAAAGCGGCACAGTCAGCATAATTGACTGTTCGGATAACAAGACTGTAGTGAAAAAGCATTTTCAATCCATTGAAAACAAAATCACAGTAGAGTTTAAAGACCTCAAGCTTTGGAGCTGTTACTCGCCTAACCTTTACAGAATCGCAATAGAAACAGCGAATGACTGTTATGAAATTCAAACAGGGTTAAGAAAGATTGAGGTAAAGGGTGAAAAAGTATTCTTAAACGGCAAAGAAATATACCTTAAAGGCTGCGAATGGATGCCCGGTTCTCACCCTGATTTTGGTATGGCAGAGCCGCTTGCGCACAGCATAAAATGCTTAAAGCAGTTAAAAAACGCAGGCTGTGTGTTCACGCGCTTTCACTGGCAGCAGGATGACAGCCTGTTCGACTGGTGCGATGAAAACGGATTACTCGTTCAGGAAGAAATTCCCTATTGGGGCTATCCGAAGCAGGCAACAGAATTACAGCTTGTTATCGCAAAACAGCAGGCTGATGAAATGGTGTATTTTCACTCTAATCATCCGTCAATCATCTGCTGGGGCGTCGGAAATGAACTCGGGGGAGAAACCGAGCCGACGATAAAATATGTTGATGATATGGTAAAATATTTTAAATCGCTCGACGGCAGACGGCTTGTAAACTATGTTTCAAACTCCATAAGCCGAAACGAAAACGTCAATAAAGATGATGCAGCCTTACACGGCGACATCGCTATGTGGAACGATTATCTCGGTCTGTGGGAGCCGAGCGACGATATTGAAAATCATATGATACGCACCTGCAGCAAGGCAAAAGGGATGCCGCTGCTTGTTTCTGAATTCGGACTTTGCGAGCCGCATTTTAAGGGCGGAGATAAAGAACGGGCAAGGATACTCAAGGAACGGCTTACTATGTATTCAAAGATAGAAAATATCTGCGGCTATGTTTGGTTTTCGCTCAATGATTACCGCACGCACTGCGGTGAGGAGGGAGAAGATAAAATGCGCCGCCGTGTTCATGGCTCAACAGATTTATACGGCAACGAAAAACCGTCTTACAGATTACTCTGCAAATTACAGAAGTAAAAAAGAAAGAAGTCAGGCAGAAATATAATCTGTCTGACCCTTTTATTTGTTGAATATCTATGCAGACCGCGGTGTTTCTGTTCCCGCGGTGCCGCGTTATTAAGCTTTTATAATATATATTTCCTATATTTATCAATCATTGACAGTACAAGTAAAAAGCAATACAATTATATTCAAAAGGCAAGGCAAATCAAATTTATACAAAAACGCGCGCCAAGTGAATAGATCAAATCTTCTTAGAACAATCTATACTCGGGGAAAGTAAAGGGGAAGGTTTAGTACAAAATACAACAGATTTCACTGAAAAGGAGAAACCCTTGAAAACAATGGATTCCATATACAGAAAATTGCCGGACACGCTATTGCCCTGGTACAGAAAAAACGCACGCGCCCTGCCTTGGCGGCAGGACACCGAACCCTATCATGTCTGGCTCTCGGAGATTATGCTGCAGCAAACACGCGTGGAGACAGTACGGGCGTATTATCTCCGTTTTCTGGAACAATTCCCCAACATCCAAGCTCTGGCAAAAGCGCCGGAAAGTCAACTGTTCAAGCTTTGGGAGGGACTCGGCTATTATAACCGTGCGCGCAATCTGCAAAAGGCAGCGCGCGTGATTGAAACACAATACGGCGGACATTTTCCGAGTCAATATGAAAACATCCGTGCCTTGCCCGGTATCGGACCCTATACCGCAGGCGCGATTGCTTCGATTTGTTTTAATCAGCCTTACGCCGCAGTAGACGGCAATGTACTGCGCGTTATTACGCGTATGACCGAAAACGATGCGCCGATCGATCAGGCAAAAACAAAAACCGAAATCGCTGCACAGCTTGAAAAAGTGTATCCGAAAGATGATTGCGGACAGTTTACACAGGCGCTAATGGAACTGGGCGCGACAGTTTGTACACCCAAGTCACCCATATGCGCCGATTGTCCGGCGAACGAGTTCTGCCGTGCGTACACAAACGGCACAGTGTCTCAGTATCCGTGCAAGCAGCCGAAAAAAGAGAAACGCGCGGAAGAGCGCACAGTCTTTTTGCTGCAATACGAAGATAAATACGCCTTATCAAAACGCACCGAGCGCGGTCTGCTGTCCGGCTTGTGGCAGCTTCCGAATGTTACGGGCAAAATGGACGCAGAGCAGGCATTGCGTACTGCCGGTACCTTTGGCGTTGAGCCGATAGAATTATATCGGGAACTGCACCGTTCCCACATCTTTACGCACATCAAATGGCAGATGACCTGTTATCATATCCTGTGCGCCGAAGCACCGTCTGCTTTTACTTGGGCGACTGCGCAGGAGATACAAACCGCCTATGCGCTGCCGACCGCATTCCGTATGTTTTTTGAATTTAATCACAAAACCAATCAAACAAATAATACTCATGAACAATAACAAAAAAGGCAGGTGCGGTTCATAAAGAAAACCGTTCCTGCCTCAAATTTTGGTAACAAGCAAAATAAAACTATCTTTTTTTATTAGAAGCCGTTAATTCATGACTCATATCAACGAACAATTTTATTTTTTCATCATCCACACTGCCATCTAAAGTTATTGTAATCCAGTTTGATTTGCTCATATGATAAGCCGGGAAAAACCCTTTTTGATTTAGCAGCGAACCAATCATTATCGGGTCGCATTTTATATTAAGAATATCTATTTTTTCATTTCCTTTTAACCCAATTTTATTTTTGGGAATATCCATTATCAAAGCAAACCATTTTTGATTATTACAATGCCTGAATACACAATATTCGGGAAATTGAATCCACGGATACTCTGCATCCGCGTGATACCGTTCTGCTATGTATTGTTTTAATTGCAAACGATTCATATATATCACCTGAAAATTTTTCAAATAACATTTACATTATATCATAAAAAATAAGTGATTCAATATGCGTTTTCGCGCTGTTTCTTCATATCCCAAACGGTTCTAAAATTCTGCGTTGCCGCGTAAACGCATATTTCGGTTGTCTTTGATGATGAATAACGTTTCTTTTTACGATTTGTTTTGACAGATCATCACAGGATTAAAAGGGAATGAAAATCAATACCTATTTCCAGATTTGCGTTTTGGTAATTTTTCCATAGCCGTTAATGAATGTTTTATCAGCAGAACAATATTCTAATTTTGTTCCTTCTTTAATATACATCGGCATTGTTTTTAAATCAACTTTTCGCGCTGTCCACATACCCGATGATTCAATTTTCTCTTTTGTAAAGAAATCAAACCAAACACCCTGAGGAAGATAGACGTTTCTTACATCGGTTCTTGACAGAGGTGTCAAAACAGGCGCAATAAGGATGTTATCACCAAACATATATTCATCGTCAATATGATAAACATTTCTGTCTTCGGGATATTCAAGATACAAAGCCCTCATCATCGGAAGTCCCGTTTTTGTGCATTTTTCCGCTTCCTTATAGATATAAGGCATTAATGAATACCGCAACTTATCATAGTATCTGAAAATGTCACAAGCCTCTTTGGAAAAAGCCCAAGGCTCTCGGTGTGTTGTATCACCTGCACCATGACAGCGAGCGTGTGAAGAAAACAATCCAAGCTGCGACCAACGGATATACAATTCGTCACTCGGCAATCCTAAGAATCCGCCAATATCGTGAGAGAAAAAGGGAATACCGCTAAGTCCCATCGACAAAGCACCTCTGAGTGTACTTGCAAGAGCCTCAAAACTGCACTGACTGTCGCCGCCCCAATGCACAGGATAGCGCTGGCTGCCTGCTGTGCCGCTTCTTGCCCAAACGATATTTTCTCCGCTTGTTTCTTTTGTTGCATGAAAAACAGTGTGGTTATATACCAACGAATACAGATTATGAAAATACTTACCGTTGATATTTTGGTAAACAGCATCTTCAGGAATACCTTCTCCGAAGTCCGTTTTTATTGCTCCTGCGCCCATTTTAATCAGGCTGCTGATTTTATTAGCATACCATTTTCTCGCACTTGGATTTGAAAAATCTATAATAACGTCCTTTACCCAGCTTCCCTTGCAGTGCTCGGGCAGCTGATAAGGCTTTCCGGTGTCATCCTTTGCAAGATAGCCCTTTTCTGCTGCTTCCTGATAATGTGTATTGTCCGCATTAGGCGGAATAAAATTGTATTGCCAAAGCGACGTGTGAAAACCTTGTTTTTTTAATTCTGCCATATGCTCAGCGGGTTGAGGGAAACGCTCTTCAGAAAATTTCAAATCACAGTCCCAGTCTGTTTTAAACCAAGCGGTGTCTAAATGCAAAACATCACAGGGTATATCCTTTTCACGGACTTTTTCAGCAATATCATGAACTACATCCCAGGAAACATAGCTGTTTCTGCTCATCCAAAGCCCAAATGACCAAAGCGGCGGAAGCGGTGCAAATCCGGTAAGTGAACAGTACGATTTCATGATTTCTTTAGGCGTTCCCTGCATAACAAAGTATTCCATTTGATTAGCTGAAACAGAAAACTGCAGGCTTGAGCAATCCTCGGTTGCAATATCCCATGTTGTTTTGGCACTGCTGTTCAGAAATAAACCGTATCCTTTTGTGGATATGTAAAAAGGAATATTTACATAGGCTCTTCTGCTTGTTGTTCCGACAGCGTCTTTGTTATGAAAGTCAACTGTTCTGCCGTTTCTGACAATGCTGTCCCAGCGTTCGCCGAGTCCATAAATGATTTCGTCACTGTCAAGCTCCAAAGCTTCAAAAGTTTGGTATTCATTGTTAAGCGTACCAACTGACATATCGCAGGTATCAGGTGTTCTGAAATCATTTTTGCGCTGTGAATAAAACAGTCTGCCGGTCTGATCATAGGCAGATATTTTGATTTGTGTTTTCTCAATATGTATTTCTATTTTTGAAGTTTTAATTACAATCTCATGATTGCGGTCGTAGATATTAAAGTGAACCTTTTCAGGTTCCGCGATTAACATTCTCATTTCCTTAGGAATACCTGCAAACGGGCTTTCCGGATTTTTTTTGTTAGAAACCATAACCTTGAAAACGGTTTCATTCCAAAGCTCAATATGAATGTAAAGTCTTTCTGTTTCGGCGTCACAGGGCTTTAATAAATATATTGCCGTTTCGTGCGTGTAGGATAAAATTGCTTTTTTTGCAGATGTTGAAAGAGTCAGTATAATTCCCAAATCGGTTTTTTCAATATTTAAAATTTTTTCGGGTCTGTTATGAATAACGGAGTATTTATCAAGATCACTTTTTTTAATTTCAGCGCTTCCCTCCGTTTTGAATTGTGGGAATTCCTTATCATTTGGAATATTCATATAATCACCTCTTAGTATTATTTTACTATATAGACTTGAACAAACAAGAAATATATTATAGAATAATCGCATAAAGTTAAGGTGATAATATGCTTTTTGAAATCAAGCACAGCAATAATAATCATTATGCAACAATTAGGATTGATAATATTATATGCGTTCCCCACTGCCATACAAGTTATGAACTTTTATTTGTTACAAACGGAAGGATTGCAGCGAATATAAATGGTAAAGAGCATATTGTATCCGGCGGAGAATGTATTATGATTTTACCCATGCAAATACATTCATACAATACGATTGATAACAGCACTGTTGAAATATCCATATTTTCTTGTGATTATATTTCGGATTTTTATAACGAAACAAAGGGAAAGGAGTTTAAAAACCCTGTTACCGATTCGGATTCGATTGATAGTTGGATACTGAACAAATCAAACAATAGATTTGAAATAAAATCAATTTTATATAAATATTGTGCACGGTTAATGAAAAACGGTATAAGGGAAGCCGAAAAATCAAATGATGATCTATCTATGAAAATAGTTATATATATTCAAAATCATTTTAAAACTAATGTTTCGCTGAAACAAATGGCAAAGGAATTCGGTTATAGTTACAACTACTTATCAGCATATTTTAAAACCCGGTTTGGTTGCGGTTATGCAGAGTATGTAAATAGTTTTAGACTGGAAGAAGCAGTTAAAATGTTAAAGGAAACGAATAACGCAATAACGCAAATCGCTTTTGAATCAGGTTTTACAAGCACAAGAAATTTTAACAATGTGTTCAAAAAGAAATATGGAATCAGTCCGCTGGTATACAGAAAAACACAGGCATAAATGATTAAAATGAATATAAGCACATACAAAGTAAACCATGTGTTTATGCGTGGCAAACACCGAAAGCATCTGTGAGGTCATTTCATCGGAAAGAAATCTGTCTTTTCTTAATTCAAGTATCTTTCTGAAATTTCTGATTGTATTTTTACTTCTGTTTATAACCTCTGTAAGTCTGTTTTCATCAAGCTTGAACGCACTGTTTTCTTCAATAAAATCAAGCATTTGATGGAGTTGATTTTCAACATATCGGAGATTATTCTTGTTATATTGCGACGGAACATCAATCATAAAATGAGGCACG